>JAPZAR010000009.1 GCA_027460535.1 Candidatus Methanoperedens sp. | reverse complement strand
GCTGTTATGTTCCATACGCCAAGTCCTGCACTGGTGTTGGTATAACCGGCATTAGTCACACCCGTATTTGTCTGAACCAAAGTTCCGTTGATATACCAGGTTACGTTCACGCTCTGGTTAACGGTGATGCTGAATGTTCGAGTTGCACCCACGATATCATTTGCAGGCGAAGGCGGAGCAAAACTGGTTATATTAGGTGCTCCGAGCGCTGTTACTGTAACATTGGTTGTGGTATTTAGGAACGCAACCTTGGTTGGATCATTCTGTGATGTGGCTGTGACGTTGACATTGAATTTGCCTGCAGACGCTTTTGTAACGTTCAGACGGAATATCTGGCTCGCTCCTGAAGCCAGCATCACTGGCGATGAAATATTCAGACCAATAAGTGCACTGCCTGGATTTGAGGTTGTGAGTATGTAGTTATCTGTCAGACTGCCGGTATTGGTGAGGTTGAGCACATAGGTGGCATTCACGCTAGCAACCACTGTTGCGCTGAGCGAAGTCACATTGGTGAGACTCGTACCGTTTAACGGCGGTGCGGTCACTGTAACATTGGTTGTGGTATTTACGAACGCAACCTTGGTTGGATCATTCTGCGATGTGGCTGTGACGTTGACATTGAATTTGCCTGCAGACGCTTTTGTAACGTTCAGACGGAATATCTGGCTTGCTCCTGAAGCCAGCATCACTGGCGATGAAATATTCAGACCAATAAGTGCACTGCCTGAATTTGAGGTTGTGAGTATATAGTTATCTGTCAGACTGCCGGTATTGGTGAGGTTGAGCACGTAGGTGGCATTCACGCTAGCAACAGTTGACTGGGTGAGTGGTGTTATATTTGTCAGACTCGTTCCGTTTAACGGGGTAGGTGCTGCAGCGGTCTCTGTAACATAGAAACGGCCGCTGTTTGAGCCGGTAGAACCACCATTTGTTCCCAGATTTACTCTTCCGCCCTTTGAAGTTGTTACCGAGACTTTCAATGCAAGATATGATCCCGCGGGGGCGGTACCGCTAATGTTACTCAGATTTATGATATTGTTTTTACCTTTATAAGAACTCTGTGTCACATATCCCAATGATGTAAAAGTGCCTCCCACAGCATATCCCATATCAAAGCGATATGTTGCAGTATAGCCGGCCTTTTGACTTGACAAATAAAAAGTAGCACCTGTTTTGCCTGCTATTTTAGTATCAGAACTATATGCTGTAGGATAAATTGCCAGATACTGGTCGCCAGATGTAGTCTTTGTCAAATAATCGCTGAGGCATGTGAATCCTGTACTGGTGAGCGTAGTGATTCTGTAAGAAGTTGGTTTAGCATTACAATTTCCCCAGTCGGCTGTAAATCCTGACGAACCTATAGCTCCTGACGATGGGGTCCAGTAGTACGTTTTATCGACAGCACTTGCCGCATTGATAGAAACTACTATTGAGAAAAATATAATCGAGATCATCACACTTTGTCTCAAGATTCTATATTTTTTAATATTTCTATTTTTCATGATAACCTCCTGATTGTTACATACCCTGTATACTTACGGTATTTTTTAGAAATACCGATGGGTACTTATGACAACCTGCAGATTCGCACGCAGCGTTTTGGGTATGTTGTGCTGACGCTCCCTGGATAAAAGCCAGAGTCAACAATACCATTACCATTTTTAAGTTCATTTTTATATTCCTCCCATCCTACTATCTTTTATAATCGCAACAATATGTGGTGGATTAATTACTGAAAGTCGATAGACTCTCCTATCAAAGAATCAATTTGACTTACCTTATCCCAGCCATGACATCATTACGATTTATCCTATGTACAGGTCATTGAATGTTATGTCATGTCATGCTATTATACTTTTCTATCTTTTTAATGCTCATTAAAATTGGATGTCGATCTTCTTTGATTTTTTTCAATATTGTGCATAAAAAACTCACATTTTGTATCTGGAGATTCGTTCCCTTTTGCGTGAGTTGCTCTATTTCCTTAATTTTCTGATCTTCCTCTTTGATTTTCCTGAGAAGGTCTATGGCCAAATGCGCAACAGTATCGCTTTTATGCAGCAATGCTTTCCGTAAGTTCTTATAATTTCCCACAATTTCGTAATCAATTAAGACGTCAAGGATTTACAGCATCTATAAGAATTTTTCTATATTCACCTGGAGCAAGCCGTTTCACCTTGTCTTCTGCCTCACGTATCAGCCTCAGTACATCCAGGGAGACATAGGTGGCATCTTTACTCTTATGCTGCAAAGCATTGTTAAGAACAGAATAAATTAAAGACCATTCATAAAGAGTCCTCATCCGATTGCCTGCTTCGATGGATTATCTCTCTTGCTTTATCATATGCCTTTGCTGCCTCTTCGTATTTCCCTAATTCATAGAGGGCAAAACCTTTGTTATTCCAAGCATTGGAATATTCTGGATTTATCTCTATAGCCTTATCATAAGATTTTATTGCCTCTTCGTATTTCCCTATCTCCTGAAGCTCGGCGCCTTTACCATACCATGCATCGGCATTCTCTGGCTTTATCGCCACAGCTTCATAAACTTTAATTGCCTTTTTTTGGTATTTACTTAATTTATAAAGGGCAAGGCTGATAAGTATCAAAGCAATTAATGCATACATCCACAGCCAGGATACCCGTTCTACCGCCAACTGTTTTATTAGCTCTTGCATTGGAGCCTCTGTTATTGGAGTTTCGCCTGCCTGAGCTGTGGCAGATGGATAAAGGGGAAGGGCAACTATTGCAAAAGGCGAGAATGCGTTGGTTCTTGAATAATAATATGCGAATGTTTCATCACTGCTCGTTGGCTGAGTATCCAGCGAGTTCCACTTGCTTCCGTCCCATCTAAGAAGTCTTATATTATTCTCCTCAAGGTTATTCTGCGCAAGCCAGCCGCGATCGACTTCAAACCCTATGAATGCGTCTATGATGCTGTCTGGACTATCGATATCCCCTGCACCGACCCAGATATTAACATATTTATAAACAATTCCTGGGGGTGGTGTCATCCCTTCTCTGTTTGATAAATTTTTGAGCGTTTCTATTCTTATGCTTGTAGTTCCAAAGTTCCTTGCAGGAGTTATTAACACTTCAGAAATTACAAGGTTTGGTGTAGTGAATATATAAGAGGCAGGAGTATTTGCTCCTAAGTATTGTTCCGCAAGCTCAAACGACTCAATGTTTATGGGCGGTTCCGAGGATTTTGCGCCTTCTCCACCTCCGCCACCCCCACCGCCGCCGGTAACAGATTTCCGAGTGGGTGCCGGGGTTGGTGCTGCTGCCACGTTCCACATCCATACCTGTGATACAACACCATTGGAATTGGTTGCAGTGGCTGTTATGTTCCATACTCCAAGGACTGCACTGGTGTTAGTATAACTGGCACCGGTCACACTCATACTTGTCTGAACCTGAGTTCCGTTGATGTACCATGTTATATTCACGATCTGGTTAACGATGATGTTGAATGTTCTAGTTGCACCCACGATATCGTTTACAGGCGAAGCCGGGGCAAAACTGGTTATATTAGGTGTTCCTGTCGGGGCTGCTGTCACGTTCCAGATCCACGCCTGTGAAACAACGCCATTGGAATTGGCTGCATTTGCTGATATGTTCCATACTCCAAGGACTGCACTGGTGTTGGTATAACTGGCATCGGTCACACTGATATTGGTCTGAGCCTGCGTTCCGTTGATGTACCAGGTTACGTTCACGGTCTGGTTAACGGTGATGTTGAATATTCTAGTTACACCCACGATATCATTTACGGGCGAAGAAGGAGCAAAACTGGTTATGTTAGGTGCTCCACTCGGTGCTGCTGTCACATTCCATATCCATACCTGTGATACGACACCATTGGAATTGGCTGCAGTGGCTGTTACGTTCCATACGCCAAGTCCTGCACTGGCGTTGGTATAACCTGCATTAGTCACACTCGTATTTGTCTGAGCCTGCGTTCCGTTGACATACCAGGTTACGTTCACGGTCTGGTTAACGGTGATGTTGAAGGTTCTAGTTGCACCCACGATATCAATTACGGGCGAAGAAGGAGCAAAGCCTGTGATTACCGGTGAGATGGTTGGCGTTGGAGTTATCGTAACAATCCAGGTAATAGTATTGCTTACCCCGTTACCATTGGTTGCATTGACTTTAATGGTATGATTTCCGCCAGTGAGGCTGGTTGAGAAATTGTCATAGTTATTGTTCTGGTTAACGTCGTCCTGGAACCATGTCCATGTGGTTATACTCTGGTTTGCAGTGGCATTGAACCTTATGCCTTCGCTATTGTTCAGGGTTAAAGTCAAGCTCTCATTGTTGGTCTTGTTATTGCCCCAGGAAGTGATGTTGGGTGCAAGTACTGCGGTCACGGTTACCGTGAAATTTGCAAAGGAGACCGACCCGTACCCGTCTGTCACGTTTATCTGCCAGGAATGGATGCCTTCATCGCTGCCCGTTGTCGTCCAGAACAGTGTGCCGTTATTCGCGTAGAACGTACCGTTGGTGAAATTACTGGCAAACGTGGGAGTGTCGCCGTCCAGATCGCTCGAAGTCGGATATATCGATAACATGTCACCCGCGGTTAATGTGTAGCTGCTCGATACATTCCCTATCGAGACCGGATTGTTGGGAACCTGGGTGTTTGCGGTTACCGGGGTTTCGTTAAGGGTTCCTGTGCCTGAATTGTTGAAGGAATAGACCGAGATGTTGCTCCATCCGTGTGCAGACAACCCTGAATTGTTGTAATAGGTATGCGTAGTATAGGTAGGATCCGAACGATAAATATTACCGTTTTTGTAATCACCAGCGATAACAATTCCATTTCCAATATAGATTATCCCATCAATACCACTCCCGACTAGAATATCAGCACTCCAGGTTTGACCATAGTCGGTTGAACGATAAATATCACCGTCACTGTCCTCACCAGCGATAACAATTCCGTTGCCTGCATAAGTCAATGCAAAAATAACACTCCCGACTGGAATACCAGCACTCCAGGTTTGACCATAATCGGTTGAACGATAGATATTACCGTTATTGCTATCAGCAGCGAATACAATTCCGTTTCCAGCGTAGGTTATTACACCAATACTACTCCCGACTGGAATACCAGCACTCCAGGTTTGACCATAGTCTGTGGAACGATAAATATTACCATTGGCATAATCACCAGCGATAACAGTTCCGTTTCCGGCATAAGTCGATGCATAATAAACACTCCCAACTGGAATACCAGCACTCCAGGTTTGACCATAGTCGGTTGAACGATAAATATTACCGTTATTGCTATCAGCAGCGATAACTGTTCCGTTTTCAGCATACGTCAATTCAAAAATAGCACTCCCGACTGGAATACCAGCACTCCAGGTTTGACCATAGTCTGTCGAACGATAAATATTACCGTTATTGCTATCAGCAGCGATAATAACCCCGTTGCCAGTATAGGTTAGTCCACCAATACTACTTCCAACTGAAATACCAGCACCCCAGGTTTGACCATAGTCTGTTGAACGATAAATATTACCATTAGAGTAATCACCAGCGATAACAGTTCCGTTTCCAGCATAAGTCAATGCAAGAATACCAACTCCCACTGGGATACCAGCACTCCAGTTCAACCCAATATTTTGAAATGTACCATTCACACTCACTTTATAGCTGTGGGTTACGTTTCCTGAGCCTGCATTCCAGGTATGGTTGACATAGAAATTCCCTGTGGTGCTGGCAAGGTTCACCGGGCTTGGCGGGAGATACGTGGGAGCAGCAGTCACGGTCACTGTTATTGTTCCTGATGCAACACCGCCGTAGGTATCACTTGAGCTGAAGTACCACACATAGGTTCCCACATCGCTGCCTGTGGTTGACCAGTTAAAGTTACCTGATGCAGGATCGAGTGCTCCCCTGGTGGCATTGGTGCCGTAGGTTAAAGGATCGCCGTCTGCATCCGTCGCAACGACTGTGAAATTCAGCCAGATGCCTGCAGTCACGACTTTATCTACGATTGGTGTGAGGACAGGAACGTTGTTGGGAACCTGGGTATTTGCGGTTACCGGGGTTTCGTTAAGGGCTCCTGTGCCTGAAGTGTTGAAGGAATAGACCGAGATGTTGCTCCAACCGTGTGCAGACAACCCTGAATTGTTGTAATAGGTACCGGTCGTGTCGTTTTGCCATGTGCCGTTTACGCTGACGTTATAGCTGTCCGTTACGTTCCCGTCTCCTGCCTGCCAGCTGTGGTTCACGAAGTAATATCCTGTGCTGCTGGTAAGATTGGAAGGGGTCGGGGGCATGTGGGTCGGGAATGCAGTTACAGTCCAGTTCCACATGGTTGGAGTGGTATCGAAAGCATCGGATACCATTGCTGTTAGGTTATGCACACCCACACCGGAAGTTAGGTTGGTATAGCTTGCCGAGGTTATGCTGGTGTTTCCCTGGACAGATATGCCGTTGATGTACCAGGTGACGTTTGCACTCCTGTTCAGGTTTACAGTGAAGGTCTGACCTGTATCTACGATTGTGGTCGGGTCGGTGCCGGGTGAACGCGAGGTGATTGTTAATGGGATATTGTTCACGGTCACTGTTATGGTTTCAGTCGCTATACCTTCGTACCCGTCGCTTGAATTGAAGTACCAGACGTAAATCCCTGAGTCCCCGAACGTGGGCGTCCAGGTGAATAAGCCTGTTGTTGTATTGAGGCTGCCTTTTGATGCATTGGTGCCGAAGGTCATGGTATCGCCGTCTGCGTCTGTTGCAGAGACCGTGAAGCTCAATGTCTCGTTCTCGTACACGTTCTTGTTGCCGATCGATGCCTGGACAGGTACGTTGTTCGGCACCCGGGTGTTCTGGGATACGGCAGTGCTGTTCAGCGTGCCCGTGCCTGAATTGTTGAAGGAATAGACCGAGATGTTGCTCCAGCCATGTGGAGCTAAACCTGAATTATTGTAATAGGTACTGTTTGTTCCGTTATGCCATGTGCCGTTGACGCTTACATTGTATGAATCCGTTACGCTCCCGCTCCCTGCACTCCATGTGTAGTTTATCCAGAAATTACCCTGAGTGCTCGATAAATCTGTCGGGGTCGGAGGTATGTAAGTCGGGACTGCATTCACAATCGTGGTGGTATTGACATAGGCGAATTTTGTGGCATCGTTGCCTGAGGTTGCGGTTACATTCACGAGGAATGTGCCTGAGGAGGTATTGGTGACGTTAAGGGCGAATATAACACTCTGTCCTGCATTCAGGCTCTGGCTCAATGAGGTATTCAGAAGAGCGGTTGAGGCACTGTTTGCGTTAGTAACGATGAGAGTATAGGTATCTGCATCAGTACCGTTATTGGTGAGGTTGAGGATATAGGTGGCATTGGTTCCGGCTGATGTTGTCTGGGCAGTTGTATTGATGGTCAGGCTGACTGCCCTGACCGCATTCACAGCCGTTGTGGTATTGACATAGGCGAATTTTGTGGCATTGATGCTTGAGGTTGCGGTTACATTGACGCTGAAGTTACCCGAAGAAGTATTGGTGACGTTAAGGGCGAAGATCAGGCTCTGACCTGAACCGAGCGTGGATGTTGGGGAGGAGATGTTCAGCAATGCTACGGAAGCACTGCTGGAATTGGTTACAAGGAGAGTATAGGTATCCGCATCAGTACCGTTATTGGTAAGATTGAGCACGTAGGTGGCATTCACGCCGGCGTCGGTGCTCTTTGAAGGAGCGTCTATGCTTAAACTGACACCCCGGATAGCACCCATCACAGTTGTGGTATTCACGCTGGCGAACTTCGAATTGTTGCCCTGCGAGATTGCGGTTACATTCACCTTGAACGTACCCGAAGAGGTATTGGTCACGTTAAGGGCGAAGATCAGGCTCTGACCCGGACTGAGCGTAGAAGTGGGCGAGGAGATATTGAGAGCCGCTACAGAGGCATTGCTCGCGTTGGTTACCAGCAAGGCATAGGAATCCGGGTCGCTGCCGTTATTGGTAAGATTGAGCACGTAGGTGGCATTCACGCCGGCATCGGTGTCCTTTGAAGGAGCATCTATGCTTAAACTAACAGCCCTGACAGCATTCACAGTCGTTGTGGTATTGACATAGGCGAATTTCGTGGCATCGCTGCTTGAGGTTGCGGTTACATTCACCTTGAACGTGCCCGAAGAGGTATTGGTCACGTTAAGGGCGAAGATCAGGCTCTGACCCGGACTGAGCATGGATGTTGGGGAGGAGATGTTCAGCAATGCTACGGAGGCACTGCTGGAATTGGTTACAAGGAGAGTATAGGTATCTGCATCAGTACCGTTATTGGTGAGGTTGAGTACGTAGGTGGCATTGGTTCCGGCAGATGTTGTCTGGGCGGCTGTATTTACTGTAAGGCTGACTGCCCTGACCGCATTCACAGTCGTGGTGGTATTGACATAGCCGAATTTCGTGGCATCGTTGCTTGACGTTGCGGTTACATTCACAAGGAATGTGCCCAAAGAGGCATTGGTGACGTTAAGGGCGAAGATCAGGCTCTGACCCGGACTGAGCGTTGATGTTGGGGAGGAGATGTTCAGCAATGCTACGGAGGCACTGCTGGAATTGGTTACAAGGAGAGTATAGGTATCTGCATCAGTACCGTTATTGGTGAGGTTGAGGATATAGGTGGCATTGGTGCCTGTGGATGTTGCCTGTTCGCCTGGATTTACGGTCAGGTTGGCTGCCCTGACCGCATTCACAGTCGTTGTGGTATTGACGAACGCGAACTTAGTAGGATCGCTTGAGGTGGCACTTACATTTACATTGAAAGTACCTGAACCTGCTGATGAATTGGTCACGTTAAGAGCCAATATCAGGCTCTGCCCTGCATTCAGGCTCTGGCTCAATGAGGTATTCAACAAAGCGGTTGATGCATTGTTTGCGTTAGTAACGACGAGAGTATAGGTATCTGCATCAGTACCGTTATTGGTGAGGTTGAGGAGATAGGTGGCATTGGTGCCTGTGGATGTTGCCTGTTCGCTTGGATTTACGGTCAGGTTAACTGCCCTGACCGCATTCACAGTCGTTGTGGTATTGACATAGGCGAATTTCGTGGCATCGCTGCTTGAGGTTGCGGTTACATTCACAAGGAATGTGCCTGAAGAGGTATTGGTGACGTTAAGGGCGAGGATCAGGCTCTGACCTGAACCGAGCGTGGATGTTGGGGAGGAGATGTTCAGCAATGCTACGGAGGCACTGCTGGCATTGGTTACAAGGAGAGTATAGGTATCCGGGTCGCTGCCGTTGTTGGTGATGTTGAGTACGTAGGTTGCATTGGTTCCAGCTGATGTGGTCCTTGCAGTAGGATCCACACTCAGGCTGACTGCCCTGACAGCATTCACAGTCGTTGTGGTATTGATGTATGCAATCTTATTTGAGTTATTCACCGAGGTTGCTGTGACATTGACACGGAATATTCCTGACGATGCATTGGTTACATTGAGTGCGAATATTACGCTTCCGGCTTGAGGCACATACACAAAATCCGGGGAGACGTTCAAGGAAGCGGATGCTCCGTTTGTATTATCGATCGTGAGATTATACGTATCCGCTCCTGCTGTACCGTTATTGGTCAGATTGAGAATATAGATCGCATTTGTTCCTGCAAAAGTAGTATTTGTTAAAGCAGATATATTTGTCAGGCTCACTTCGAATGAATTCACGGTTACCGTGAAATTTGCAGAGGAAACCGAACCATACCCATCAGTCACGTTTATCTGCCAGGAATGAATGCCTATATCGCTGCCCGTAGTCGTCCAGAGCATTGTGCCGTTATTCGTGTAGAACGTACCGTTCGTGAAATTCCTGGCAAACGTCGGAGTGTCACTGTCCGCATCGGTTGAATTTGGATATATGATGAGGGTTTGCCCTTCGATCAA
Source organism: Candidatus Methanoperedens sp. (assembly GCA_027460535.1). NCBI lineage: Archaea > Methanobacteriati > Methanobacteriota > Methanomicrobia > Methanosarcinales > Candidatus Methanoperedentaceae > Candidatus Methanoperedens > Candidatus Methanoperedens sp. Next base: position 69,925 of record JAPZAR010000009.1, on the reverse strand, counting down.
TGAATAGTTATCTGATATGTTGCCTATTGTAACAGGATTGTTCTGGATTGAAGTGTTCTGCGTTACACTTCCAATACTAAGAGCTGTCGTATAGTCATTGTAACCAGACACTGTGATATTGCTGTATTCATGCGGGCTGATCGAGACGTTAAAATAATTATTGGTAGTGCCATTATACCAGGTTTCATTTTGGCTTATATTAAACGATGTAGTGTTACCTCCAGCAGTCCATGTTGAGTTGCAATAGAAATTCCCGCATGCAGTGACCAAGTCTGTGGCGTTTACTGTAATATGCGGAATTGTGATATTGACATTATGAACATCAGCGCCATTTACTGTAACTTGTGTGATATCGCTGCTGTAAACTCCGCTGCTTGCAGTAACATCATAAGTAAAATTAATCAGCTCTTCTAAGAAATAATCGCCATTTGAATGCGAACTTACGATATAGTCTTTGGGCGTCTGGACACGAACATTTGGTATTGGATTTCCAAGGTAATTAAAAACGTACCCTGAGATATTGTAACCGAGATCTCCCGCAGTCTGAATAATCAATGGGTCTGAACGCTGACCTGTATTGCCGACATTATCCACGGCCTTAGCTGTGAAGTCATACCTGAAACCATCCTTTAGATCCGCAATCATATAAGAAGTTCCTGATGGATTGGCTATCTGAACATAATCCGTGAGGCTCCTGAATGTTATCAATCCCCACGAACTTGGATCCTTTTCGCTGGCGTTTGGGTTTTTCGGGAAATATGTGTGCCTCTCTATAAAATCACCGCTGCCGGTACATACGTTCTCAAATAAGAAATTTATAGGCGTGTTATTAGAAGGGCTGCCTATTTCAGATAGTGGAATTCTTATCTCATATACTGGCGCTTTTGAACCTGCACCCGCTACGGCACTTACAGCACTGGTACTGTTTGCGACCCAATCTGTGCCGTTGCCTGTATAGCGGAGAAGGTTGTTCTGCTCAGTAATTTCATACATCTGGTCATCCGGCTGCGGAGCTGTGCCACTATCCCTGTTCACGTCGAATGCAAGACTTATGTTATCATCGCTTATATTTGTGTCGTTATCCGGTGCATGCACCATCACGTAGAGGTACGTTGTATTGTATTTGGTCCAGAAATTGCCTATTCTCGTCCTTCCATTGACGTGGCATCCCTGACAGTTAACCGGTTCATTGGTCTTGAAAGTATACCAGTAAGAATCGTTCTCGTACCCCGATGCTATTCCAGTTGCATTTATTATGGGCCTATCAATGGTCATGTAATTGAACGATTCATTGGTTCGCTCAATTCTGTATTCCTTAATCCCAGAGCCGTTTGCACCGTCATTGCTTGCGTTCCATGCAACATTGACTGAATCCGCAGTTGGGATGGTAGAGTTATGAAAATTAGTTACCTGCGATGGGGGGTGGATGTCGTTTACCGCAACTGTGAAATTCTTCCTGGAAACTGAACCAAACCCATCAGTGACGTTAATCTGCCAGCTATAATTTCCGTATCCTGCCTGCCAGTTGAGTATTCCCGTAGATGAATCGAATGTCCCTTGAGTGAAATTCCTATTAAAAATGCATGTGTCGCCGTCTATGTCAGTGCAATTCGCAGCTATGTAAAGAGTCTCACTGTCATTGAGATTATATGAATCTGAAATATTAGTTATCGTTACTGGATTATCCGGGACCCGGGTGTTCTGGGATACAGCCGTGGTGTTCATCGTGCCTGTACCTGAACTGTTGTATGAATATACCGAGATGTTGCTCCAGCCGTGTGGAGCTAAACCTGAATTATTGTAATAGGTACTGTTTGCACCATTATGCCAGGTACCATTGACGCTTACATTGTACGAATCCGTTATGTTTCCTGATCCTGCCTGCCAGCTGTGGTTCACATAAAAGTTATCGCTGACATTGATCAGGTTCGTGGGTGCTGGAGGAATATATGTTCGATTCGATATTTCAAAGACATGCAGATTCGGGCTCCATCCTGTGTAATTGAATGTCACCCACCCGGTAGCATTGGATTGTTGCCTTTGGTCAACAACTCCGTCAACCTTCAATCCATAATTTACCGATGATACTTGCATTCGCGTCGATACATTGAGATAGCCATCAGTGCCATTCCCGGTGTATGTTACGACATCGGTCGCATTATCATAAGAAATATTTGAGAGCGTTTTATTGGTGTTTGCGGTGAATCTTATCGCTGTGCCGTTGATGTAAAACTGGAGCGTGGATGCCGGTGAATTTGTTGAACTGTATACGGTGATGTTTGTCGAGTTCTGGACTGCAAGGACTTTAATGAAGGCACCATTGCCGAGGTTGAAAAGAGTGTCGTCTACAATGCTGACGTCAGCCGAAGCTACTCCGATTATCAATGCAATGCCTATCAAATAAATAAACAGTCTCATATTATTTTTATATGACAAGTTTATCCATCAAAGACCAAACCTTATCCGATCCTTAGCGCTGTAATATAGCTTGCAGTATTTCCTGCTCCTCCAGCATTATCAGGTACAGCCGCATAGATAGTTGCATTTTGAGCACCACCGGCACAAGCAATCTGTGCGGTAGCTGGTGAACTAAGGGATATAAGCCCGGACAATTGGATTACCGCTGGTACGGCATTGCTAGCAGCTTCACCTGAAGATATTACATTTGTGCCACCTTGTGACATATTACACGTTACTACTTTTAGTGAACCAGCACCTCCGACTTCGGATACTGTAACTCCTCCATTAAGAAACCATGTGCCGGCTTGAAGATTTATGGTAGGCCCGACAACGTATACGTTGTTGTTTGGTGTAACTTTATTACTAGATAAATACGACGTAATATTGGTTATATTAAGGAATTGACTATTTACTTTGCCACTTGTTACATTACTGCCATTTATATTATACAGATTTGCAGATGAATTGATGCTATCCGATACTACTCCTGTCGAAGAATTATAAGATACAAGCCCGCTGCTTGATGATATTGAATTCCTTACTGCAGTGATGTTAGTTAATGCGTCAATTACACCAGTCGATGAATTATAAGTAGCATTGCCTGTTGCTGATATTGAAGTCCTTACTGCTGTTATATTGGTAAGAGCATCAATCACTCCGGTGGCTGAGTTGTAAGTAGCATTACCTGTTGCTGATATATTTGTTCTTACCGCTGCTGAAAAATCAGTAATCAATCCGCTTGATAGAGTAACAAATTGTTTTAATCCATTCCAAAAAGTATTTGAGGTTGAGCCTGTGATTGCCGGTTCTTTTGTCAGGACAGAACTGTTCGGGAAGTTGCCATTATAAAGTGAAGTTTGAACAGCACCATTCGCTGTGTTGTTTGCTGTTACTGCTGTCGAGTTCGGGAAGTCGGTACCGTATGTTGAAATCAAAAGATAATTAGGCAAAGAGGTATTCGGGAAGTTGCCATTATAAAGCGAAGTTTGAACAGCACCATTCGCTGTGTTGTTTGCTGTTACTGCTGTCGAGTTCGGGAAGTCGGTACCGTATGTTGAAATCAAAAGATAATTCGGCAAGGAAGTATTCGGGAAGTCGCCATTATAAAGCGAAGTCTGAACAGCACCATTCGCTGTGTTGTTTGCTGTTACTGCTGTCGAGTTCGGGAAGTCGGTACCGTATGTTGAAATCAAAAGATAATTCGGCAAAGAGGTATTCGGGAAGTCGCCATTATAAAGCGAAGTCTGAACAGCACCATTCGCTGTATTGTTTGCTGTTACTGCTGTCAAGTTCGGGAAGTCGGTACCGTATGTTGAAATCAAAAGATAATTCGGCAAAGAGGTATTCGGGAAGTCGCCATTATAAAGCGAAGTTTGAACAGCACCATTCGCTGTATTGTTTGCTGTTACCGCTGTCGAGTTCGGAAAATCTGTAGGAATTCCTAATAAATATGCCCAATTTAAATTACCTATAAAGTTCTGTGCTGTGACGTTATTCGCAACAGTTATATTGTCTCCGATCTGTGTAGCTGCCGACGCTGCTGTTATCGTAACCAACAGTAAAACTGCAATTCCAATTTTATAATTTCCTTTCATATTCTAATCCTCCGATTTTCTTTATAAATACAATTCTGGACTTCATATCTCATCCAAGTTTCTGTTATCCTTGATCACAATTACGTCTCCAGCATGCGCATTTCCTTTTATATCTGGCATAACTGTTTCAGTGAATTTATCCATACTCCTGAAATAATCCCGGCACCACAGACTAATCATCCATCGCGAAACCTCAATCCCGTGGCGCTGCTGCATATGCTCCTTAACCTTGCCCAGCGAAAGACCGCTCTGGCGAAGGGAGACCGCCTCCTTGATATGCTCTTTCCGGAAACGCCGTCTCAGGAATCCATCATCTGGAGTGAATTTTGTACCGCAGCCTTTGCATTTCCTCAGTCTTTTTTCCCCGGATTTGTTGTATCTGTAACCATGCCAAATGTTATCTTGATTACCGCATTTTGGACAGGTGCAGATTTCTTTATCCATATTACCACATTGTTATAATAAGTATTATGATGACATTGGCATTGTAAATATATAAATATAACTCTCTTAAAATTGACAGGAATGAAATTAGTGGAAGAACTGGAGGCAAATTCTACCATAAAATCCCCATTATCTGCACAAAAATCAGCGAGAAAACCTTTTAGGCTCAAAGCTTCAAAGCGTAAAGTTTAAATTCTATTGTGTCTATTAATTTATGATACTCATCATAATAATTATAAAAGGAGGAGGAAACGTACATGAAGGCATTAATAAAGACTGAGGAGGCGCTGGCAGGTATAGGCACGCCCATGATATTCATTGCAATGGTGGCTGCCGTGGCATCTGCCGTGCTCATCCGGAGGCGGGACGTAACGAACGCCAGGAGTACCCGGATTGCAAAAAAAACCTCAGCGACGATCAGTGAAAGTCTTTACGTTGAAGCCATCGATGAAATTACCGATGGAACTAATTTAGCTGCCCTTAATATGATTGAGGTGACGCGATGCATTTAGAACACCAGTATCAAAAAAAATTCACAACCGAGCAAGTATTGGTCTTGCTATATGTTCGTGAAAAATCGCTGCGTGAAATAATAAATAGCCTTGGTTGCAGCAAATCAACGGCAGAGAATCTCATAACAATCCTGCTTGAGACAGATAAAATCCAGCGACGCAATGTAGGCAGTGAAAAGAAGCCGCTATGGATGTATTCATCCAAAGAGGCTACAGATGAAAAATAAAGCAGTATTGTTTGCACCAAAGTCAAGGAAATTGGGAACTACGTGCAAAAGCATGAGTGTTAGAATTATTAAGTTATCCAAAGATGTTATTTAAAAATATATCCACTCTCGACAAGAGGAAAAAAGGCTTGATTTGTGGTATCATAATAGCCTTGATTTTCTCAGGGTTCGGCTTTGCCCAAACATCTGATAGTTCACAACTGCAGTGGACAGGGGGTGTGTCAAACAAGCTCATTCGTGGCGAAATGCTCACATATAATGGGTATTCAGTAAAAGTGATAGGATTTCCGGCACCTGTGGAATCGGCAAAATACAGACCAGGGCCTGAAGAACATGTTGAACCCTTCGTGGAGCTGGATATTTCAAAAAATGGCAGTTACATAGGCACTGCTGCCCTCCGATTGACGGAATCGTATATCGTTCCTGATGGTAATTTGAGAGTTACAGCAACCGGACTCCCTGCTCAAAATGCACAAGAGTGGATTTTTGAAAGTTATGCTCCGTGGGCGGTAATTGAATTGGATCCAAGAGGTATTCCAAGCCTTGCGGTATCGATACAGACGGACAAAGATAAATACGTATCCTCATACACCACAAACATTGTTGCAACTGTAAACTTAGAAAATACAGGCTCGGCTGATGCGGTTAATGTTGATATGGTCATTGACACAGAACTTCCAATAAACAGGGGAAATCTAAAATATCACTATGATAGAATTAAAATAGGGGAATCCGCCACCGAGACCATTACATTTGCATCACCCATTCTCCCAGAACTGGAAATGCACAGCATATCAGCAAACGTCAGCGGATACGATGTTATGAATATTCCATATACGGCAACGTCCATAAAGAGCATTTCAATGGCAGCCGAGGTTCCTGTTATGCTCTCCGTAAGCAAAACCACGGTTAATAAGATGTATTTAAAGGACTACAACATCGTTTCATTATCTGTAAAAAACAATGGAAGGCTCGATGCTAGAAATGTAAATATAACAGATTCTCTTCCAAACGGTTTTAAACTCCTCGGCAACCAATCGCTGCACTGGGTTGTTGATATTCCTGTCAATGGGGAATGGGACTACCACTATCTGGTAAGACCTCTTGAGTCGAACAAGGAGGGTATCATCTTTCCCGCAGCCACCGCTGAGTTCGTAGTAAATAATGAATTTTATAGCGTGCGATCAAACCAGCCGATGATTGTTGTATACGGACCAAAGATTATCCTCACGAAGCATGCGGATGTTTCAGAGTTCAACCCTGGCGATGCTGTGACTGTAACTGTGGTTGCAGAAAATACAGGAAGTACTCCTACAAGGTTGAATATCATGGACACGTTGCCAGATGATGTGACCCTGGTCAGAGGCAGCACATCGAGTGGGGGATTTCTGGAAGCAACAATGAATATTAGTTTCAGCTACATCCTTAGAATCGATTCCAAAGAGAGCATCACCCTTCCTGCTGCAAATGCTGAATACTATGAACTCGGATCCATAGGTAGAAAGATAAGCACGAGCAGTCAGGAAGTTGAAATACAGCTTAAATCCGCAAAGAAAACTCCTATACCTACTCCACAAATCACAATACCTGCAGCTACTGTAATGATAATTCCCACGGCACCGACTCCTCAAATCACAGTAGCGACACCTGTGCCTGCTATAACACCGCTAATCTATGAACCTCTTAACACATTATATGAAATGCTTGGCAAAGCGTATATTTTTTTGAACTCAATACTCTTTGGTGAGCCTCAAGAGGGGCTCTCCATAAGGAAGAGTACGGTTGACACGATGTATTTGAAGGATTATACCAGCATTTCATTATCAGTAAAAAACAATGGAACGTACGATCTTAAAAATGTGAGTATTACGGATTCTCTCCCGGACGGTTTTAAGCTCCTCGGCAACCAATCGCTGCACTGGGTGGTTGATATTCCTGCCAATGGGGAATGGAAATACCACTATGATGTCAGACCTCTGGAGCCAAACAACGTGGGCATCGTATTCCCGGTGGCAACTGCCGAGTTCAATATAAACAATAGATCATACAACATAGGATCAAACCAGCCAAAGATTGTGGTGCTTGGGCCAAAGGTTGTACTGACGAAGCAGACAGATGTTTCTGTTGTCAGGCCCGGAGATACTGTGATCGTAACAGTAATCGCTGAAAACACTGGAAGTACACCCACAAAAGTGATTATCAATGACCTGCTGCCAGATAATGTGACCCTGGTCAGCGGGAATACAACTCTTGAAAGACCTTTGGAGGCAAACGAGAAAGTGAGTTTAAACTATGCTGTTAAAATAGGTTCAACACTGCCCTTCAAACTCCCATCTGCGACTGCTGATTACTATGAATTCGACACCCAAGGTAGAAAGATCAGCACGAAAAGTCAGGAACTTCAAATACAGATTAGATCTGCAGAGAGAATCACTGTACCAATTCCTAAAAACACAATTGGATCAAAATTCCCTCCATGGGGATATATTCTAATTGCCTTGATAGTCATCGTTCTTGCCCTTCATGGTAGTAGGAAATACAAAAAGGCGATAAAGGTTTATGAAAAAACTATAGAGATAACTCCTGAATCTGCCGATGATTGGTATAACAAAGGCCAATCCCTTCAAAGCAGTGGGAAATACGAAGAGGCAATGAAGGCTTATGATAGAGCTATAGAGATAACTCCTGAATATGCCAGTGCCTGGTATAACAAAGGTTTTGATCTTTATAAATTAGGGGAATACGAGGAAGCAAGAAAGTCTTATGATAAAGCCAGAGAGATAATCCATCGGGGCTCGGGGTATGAAAAAGGAGAAAAAGAATGATTGTGTACTTGAGAACCTGGTAGCGTAACAATAGTAAACTACTCAGGGCTGAAGAAGATGTCTGATATTTGAATGCACTGAAGAAAAGAAAAACAAATACTATATCTAGTGCCAGGATTTTCCTTGTAAACTAATGCGAGGTCTGTCAGGAGACTATTGTATTAACTACAATAAAGTTATTTCAATAAACCCGCCATAGCTGTGTTATAATATTGCACGTCTCTTCGTTTGACATCATACATGCTCCCACAGGATTCTCATGTGAGCAAAAGCTTGCAACGTGTTGCCTTCGATAACCGAAGCTGTAAAAGCTGAACTACACTGATAGTACGAAATACAGGTTGTTCAGGTTAATAAACAGGTACATAATAATAATTCCTGACATTGCTTTCTTAGCTATTCCCTGGTTCCTGCCCGGCTGTCTGTACATCGTACCCATTATTAGGAAAACCATGGTTAGTTTGAAAGGAACGAACCAGTCCTGGTCATACAGGGGATTTAGCTCTCTTATATTTGGATTTTTAAGGCTGTGCTGGGTCAGGGTCAGGTCAGATACCTGAAGGGCAGTGAATACAATCCCGAATAAAAGGACATATTTCAGATAATTTGATTGGTTTTCGCTCTGGCCGTCATCTATGATCCTGTTGGACATTCGTCACACCACTATTAATCTATTAAAACCTTAAGCTAAATAAATTTATCGCAATTAAAAAATAATAATAATAGTTATTATAATGATAAGACTTTTCGGTGCAAAAAAGACTTTGAAGCGGGTTATAAAAAACTCAAGCCCAAAAGCAGTACAATTTTAATTATGAGGGCTATGTGACCTTATTAACACATGCCCCAAGATCTGTAATGAACATTTCAAGGGTGTCTTCGCGCAGGTGGGGCATCATTATCAACCTCATTGCTTTCGGAGATCTTGTTATCGAAGTATACCAGCCTTTTGCCCTCATATCTTTTCTGACCTCTTCCAGATTAGGCACATCCAGAGCTACTATATTCATTACAGGATCGATGAGAGGCTTGATCCCAAATTCTTCAACTCCTTCGACGAGCCTCCGGGTCATTTTCATGCATCTCCCCACGATCTTGCTATAACCCTCCCTGCCAAGGTACGTCATCACAGCATAAGCTGCCGCCACTGCTGCACCGCTTCTCGTTCCAGTGAGTGAGTGTTGCGCCCTTATGGTGAGGTAAGGTGTATCTATTTCAAGAGGCAGAAGGCACGCATCTTCTTTGAAGAGAAGGCCTCCTGCTGGTATTGTTGACATACCCATCTTGTGTGGGTCGGCGGTCATCGAGGTCACACCCCCCACTGAAAAATCGAAATCGTATTTTTTATCAAGAAAAGGTATTACAAATCCACCGAATGCGGCATCCACATGAAGGAAAATATCATGAGATAAAGCGAGGTCTGAAAGTTCATCAACCGGGTCGATTTGCCCGAACTCGGTCGAACCTGCAATACCAACGAGCGCTATTGTTTTCTCATCGATGAGGCTCTCCGCACGATTGACATCGACCTTGAATTCCCCATCCAATCCGGCTTTTCTTAACTCAATACCAAGAAGGTCAGCTATTTTGTCGAATGAGAAATGGGCTGAAGAAGGAATAACCACATTCGGATGGCTTTTTTTCGCGAGGTTCCTGATCGCTCTTAGCGCCTGAATGTTGGATTCGGTACCGCCTGTTGTTATATAACCGCAAGCATTAGGATCGCCAAGCAGGCTTCCCATGATGCTGATCACTTTTTCTTCAAGCTCTTTTGTTCCTGGGAATAAGCCAAAGTCGCCAAGATTTGATTCTATGAATCGCATATGGGCTTCTACAGCTATTTGATGAGGTCGTGTGCACATAGAGCTCAGAACCCTGTCATATGAAGTGTCCTTTTGCCTTGCCGAATCCAGGAAGGAAAGCACTTCTTTCTGCGGGAGCCCTTTTTGGTCCATGTGCTAAACATCAAGATGCCTGTTAATAAAAGTTCGGATTTGAATAGCAGTTATTATGACGTTATAATTATTAAAATCTGGCGCCGCGGATGTCCGAAATTACCCTCAGGAACTATTGGATAAGAATCGCAGATAACACGCAGATATGCTAAAAATCCTTTTTCAGTTTGTTTATGGATTCATGGATTTGCAGGGATAATTTAGGAAGAAATTGCCGTGTCATCAAATTCTATGAACTCATAGAATCTATCCCAGTCAAGCACTGTGGAAACGCACCCGGCTTTATCAAGAACGAGACCTACCCCAAAGAGTTTCATTTTTTCGCACATCTCAATCCCGGCTTTGACTTCGGTCATGCATCCCACGCCAAGTACTGCGAATGGTTTGTGTTTCCGCACAAGCCTTTTTATGAAGCTTGAACCCGGAACGATGAACACCCTGTAACCCAGGTCCTCGGCGCATTTCTTTGCTTTCCCGACCTCGCAGTTCCCGCAGTCAATGCATTTCATTCCTTCGGGGCTCAATTTTGAGGGGCAGTCTATGGCTCTCAGGCACTGGGGCAGGAATATCATCCTCCTGTTGATCGGAGTATTCCTGAATTTCTTAAGGGATATCTTGTTCTTGAGGGCGATGCCTACATCATCCACGATGGAATCATCCGCACCTACGAGGCGGAACAGGGCTTTGACAAGGGTTTCAAGTATGGTGATAGAGAAAAGCATGAAACCCGGGAAAATGAACTTCTCTGTCTTGAAGGAATAGAAAATAAGCAGCGAACCCAGCACTGCAATCGCTAACAGAAAAATTACGAAATATACGACAGCTTCACCTATTATCGAGAACAATTGAGTTATTTCAAGTTGCATTTAGGTCATATAAATGCCTCCAAATAACTTAAGGATAACTGAATAATTTAATGATTAAAATAAAAAAAGAAAGAAGATGATTGCTCATCTTCTCTTTCTATCTCTCAGGAAGACGGTAATCAGCACTGTTAATGCGGCCAGGCTGGTTACCATTTCAAATCCTGGTGCCTTCGTGGCAGTCGCGGTAGGAGAAGCTGCTGGCGTTGTCGCACCTGGTGTTGCTGCTGTTGGCGTTGCACCTGCTGCAGTTCCGCCTGGCACTGCGACTCCCTTTGTACTGCTTATCGCGAATATCGACAAGGTGCTGGACTTTGCCTCGTAGGAGGTACTCGCGCTATCCGCGGTCGTCTGTGCAGTATCAAGCTGTGTCCACTGGCTTCCATCCCACTTGAGCAGCTTGACATCACCGGCTGCCACATTGTTATTGGTAAGCCATGTGTTGTCGACCTTGAACCTGATGAGAACACTATTTACACGCTGTGTACCGATCCACAGGTTAACATTCTTATATACGGTTCCTGGCGGGTTGGCTGCCACAAGTTTCGATGTGCCTTTGAGAATTTCTGCTCTCAGGGAAATACCGTTTTCACTCTCCTTATTCGTGACAACTACCTGATATATACCGATCTCGGGGGTTGTGAATGTGTATTTAACCGGAGCGTTGGAAACCAGATCCATGTCATGTGTTTCTGACTTTACTATGTTGGCAAAAGGCTCGCCTGAAACTACACCGCCCCCGCCTCCGGTTCCGCCACTGCTGCCGCCTGATGGTGCTGATACTGATACTGTACCTGCGATACCGAAGGTTGACAATCTGCTGAGGTTCGCCCAGACGTAATCACCTGTTGTATTCACACCGGCTGCATAGAGGATCGCACCGTCAGTGAGCCCGATTGTTGGAGCGCATATTTCGCCCGCACCGCAATCCAGCCTCTGCCAATTTGTTGCGAACCTGTATGGCCGAAGCGTGCTCTCCGCCACAGTTGATGGGATATTTGACGCATTATAATATCCCCTGAACTGGATATTGGAAATGTTCGCGAACCAGGCAGGGTTGCTCACCGAGATATTGAAGTAAATGTTAGGAATAGCACCGGAAGTGAACGAAGTGATGTCTGTTGACCCCGATGGGGCTTGAACCGACACGGTCACGTTGATCATCACAGGGATCGTCGTACTATTGCTTGTCACTATGTACTGGATATTCCCGATCGGGGAAGGGATAATTCCTGAGTCCTGTGTTGTATTTGCCGGGAATGACCCAACGGTCGTATTTATCATCCTCGGTGTGAGGGTGAAACTGAATGGTGTCGATGTAAATCCTTGCGCCAAGCTGCTGCCCGCAGCATATACATTGGTCTTTGATGTATAACTTCCGTCAAACATCATTGATGTATTAAGGGTAATAATGAATGATCTATTCAGCGGATTTGTCCCGTCACCGTATCCATATCCATAGCCGAAATTATATCCCACCCCGGTATTAAAATCATATCCATACCCTGTTCCAAAATTACCTCCCCCCCAGGGGTCCCCTCCTGGAGAAGCTATGGTTATTTCGCTTGGGAAAGCAGTACCACGGATGTCATTTCCATTCAGATCGAATGAAAAAGATCTTGGGGAATTGCCAGATAAATTCAGGAAAACGCGCTGTATCGGGACTGTATTATCTGGTCTCGATAAATTCACCCATGTTGTGAACGTGATCTTGTTCTCCGCCGCCTCTCCGATCTGTACCGAGGTCTTATCGGCATTCAACGTGACCAGTAACGCCTGCGCGATCGGTCCCGAAAAAATCAACATCGTTACAATGATCATTGTGATAACTGTACTTGCTATCAAAGATCCTTTTCTTTTTTTTCCATCCACCATTAGTATTTCCTCCTTATTCTTATTATAATAGGCAGAGATTCTCTTCGCCACTTGGTGATTTATCTCATTCTCAATAGGATATCCACCACTGGTTAATCCTTCAATACTGCAATGATGCATAAACTATAAATATCTTACTATTTGTAAATAGCGTTGGCATGAGAGATCGGTGGTCAGAAACGGGAAAAAGAGAGAATACAATTGGAATTATTACATATTATCGTTATCTTGTTGTTCGCAAATCAATAGACGGCAGGTTAATGAATGATTATTCCAGTTTATATCGGCAACGGTATAGTTCATGAAAAGTGGAAAGTCAAATATGAAAAATGATAAGCTGTCGGTAATTATTCCGGCTTACAACGAAGAAGGACACATTCTTAAAACAATAATGCATGTGAAAGATCTCTTCACAGAGCTCGGAGTGGATCATGAAATAATAGTTGTAGATGATGGATCCACTGACAATACTTATGAGGAAGCCACTTCAAAAAGATTTGACAATGTCAATGTCGTGCAAGTTAAGCACAACATGGGCAAAGGAAATGCCATAAGATACGGATTGAAATTTGCAACAAGAGACCTCGTCACTTTTCTTGATGCAGACATGGAACTTGATCCAAAGCAGATAAGCATTCTATTAGAGTACATGAAAAAATACCATGCAGATATCGTTGTGGGAAGTAAGAGACATCCCCTCTCCACCATAGAATACTATCCACTTATTAGAAAATTCTTAAGTAAGATGTACAATATCATACTCCGATTGCTTCTGCAATTGGAAATCCGGGATACTCAGGCTGGCTTCAAATTAATGAGGAGGGAAGTCCTGCAAAAGGTCTTTCCGCTGATGCGCGTGAAGAGGTACGCCTTTGATGTGGAGTTATTGGCGTATGCCAGGCGTTTCGGTTATAAGATCGTGGAAGCGCCCATAATTTTGAAATTCACAAGAAAGGGGTGGGGAAGGATAAATATTAAGGTTATCACCAACATCTTTCTCGATACAGTTGCAGTAGCAGGCCGATTCGGTTTCTTGCAGTACTATTCAAGGATTATTCGAGACTCAACTATCATGCTCATGGTTTCAATATCCGGGATATACCTTTACAAACAGTTTATTGATCCCTTCTTATTACCAGGAATTGAATCAAGAAGTTTGATTGCCCTATTCGCTTTGAGTTTTGTAATAGTTATTTTAACCTTACCTTACGAATCCCTTGCAAGAAAATTCGAGAAATGAATATGAGAATACTTTTTTACAACTGGCGTGACATCAAGAATCCTGCAGCGGGCGGAGCAGAGATATTCACCCATGAGAATGCTGAACAGTGGGTAAATTTGGAGTGCTTCGTCAGAATGGAGAATTGAATGAATATTGAAATTTCCATAATAATCCCTTGTAACGATGTAGATGCCCTCACCTTAGAGTGTATCCACGAATGTATGGAGCTCGATTATGAAAACTTTGAAATAATCGTCTTACCAGACAACGGTTCGAATTCAATTGACGATGTAAAAATAATTTCAACGGGTGGAGTTTCCCCTGGCCGAAAGAGAAATATCGGACTCAAAAACTCAACTGGCGAATTTCTGGCTTTTATCGATTCCGATGCGTATCCGAGAAAGGACTGGCTCATTAATGCAGTTAAATATTTCGCTTGCCCCGATATCGCAGCGGTGGGAGGCCCGGGAGTGACGCCACCGAGGGATACTATTCTACAGAAGGCAGGGGGATATGTTCTTTCTTCTTTCATGGTAGGTGGCCTTGCTGACAGGTACAATACCGGGAAATCCCGCGAATCCGACGATATTCATTCATGTAATTTCATTGCCAGGAGATCAGTTCTCGAAGAGATTGCCGGATGGGATGAGAAATACTGGCCTGGGGAGGATACGTTGATATGTCTTGGAATAAAGAAGCTCGGGAAAAAGATGATCGAATCCCCTGAGGTAATCGTCTTCCATCATCGAAGACCATTATTTGCGAAGCATCTGGCGCAGGTATCCAGGTTCGGCCTCCATCGAGGCTTTTTTGCGAAAAAATTCCCTGAAACGTCCCTCCGTGTGAACTATTTCATCCCTTCAATGTTTGTCCTTTTCTTAATATTTGGCATTGCTTTCCCGTTAATGAATAATTCCATTTTTCTTGCCTATATTTCTATACTGTTTTTATACCTGTTTGCAACGTTTGCAGTTTCTTTAATGGCAACTGCTTATGGAAAAGATCTGCGATATTTACCTCTGGTATTTACAGGAACAATTGCAACACACATTGCATATGGTGTATATTTTATTCGCGGCCTGACAGTTGGGGAACTGGAGAGATAATGATGAAAATTTCAATATCATATCCTCCGATTGAAAGCCCAAAGGGTACCCCATTGCTGGCCCAAAACAGGCAGTTCCAATGGTTTAATAATCCTACTTATATCTACCCCATGGTTCCTGCTTATGCTGCTACTCTATTGAAAGGAAGCGGCTATCAGGTCATCTGGGACGACGGGATCGCGGAAAATAAGACTTATGAGAAGTGGCGCAATGATATTCTAATGCAAGAACCGGATGTAATCGCCATAGAGACAAAAACTCCAGTGGTCAAAAGACATTGGAATATTATCGATGATATAAAGCGCAAGAGTCCTGATACAAGGATTGTTCTCGCAGGAGATCATGCGACTGCGCTCCCGCAAGAATCTATGGAGAACTGTGAGGCCGATTTCATACTCACAGGGGGGGATTATGATTTCCTCCTGCTAAATCTTGCAGATCATCTAGCAAAAGGTGTGAAGTTAGAACCAGGGATATGGTACAGGAAAGATGGAACCATAAAGAATTCAGGATTATTCAAGCTTGACCATGATCTGAATGAACTGCCCTTCATTGACCGTGATCTGACAAAATGGAAGCTCTACAGCGAAAAAAATGGCAATTATAAAAGGACACCAGGCACCTATACCATGGTCGGAAGAGACTGCTGGCATGCAAAATGCACTTTCTGCTCATGGACTACTACTTATCCATCCTTCAGGGCAAGAACTCCGGAAAAACTGCTTGATGAAATAGGTATGCTTATTGAGAAATATAAAGTGAAGGAGATAATGGATGATACAGGTACTTTTCCAGTGGGTAATTGGCTTCATGATTTCTGCACTGGCATGATAGAGAGAGGATATAATAAAAAAATAAATATCCACTGTAACATGCGCGTGAATGCCCTCATGCAGGAAGAATATGACCTGATGGCAAATGCTGGATTCAGGTTCATACTCTACGGTGTTGAGTCTGCGAACCAGGGTACGCTTGACAGAATTAATAAAGGTACAAAAGTGGAAGATATTCCAAATGCATGCATGATGGCTAAAAAGGCAGGGCTTGACCCGCATTTAACAGTGATGCTCGGGTATCCATGGGAGACGAAAACAGATGCTCTGCAGACTGTTAAACTTGCCCAGGAGATTTTCAAAAAAGGATGGGCCGATACGCTTCAGGCAACCATCGTTATCCCCTATCCAGGAACTCCTCTTTACAGGGAATGCAAGGAAAATGGCTGGCTTGTAACCGAAGACTGGGATAGATTCGATATGCGTGAGGCAGTTATGAAGTGTCCGATAACCGAACAGGAGATTAAAGAGTTAACACAGGAACTATACAAGGTATTTATCACACCTGGTTACATCCTGCGAAGATTGCTGTCCATCAGGAATATAGATGACCTGAAATTTATAAAAAGGGGCGTGAGTGCAGTCACAGGACATCTGACTGATTTCTCGAATAAGGAAAAGTGTGATTCTTAATCTGGTACCATAAAAGAGGATTCAAAAATGAAATGCGAACATAAAAGCTGTGGAAGCAAAGAGAAAGTCTGGCTGCCTCACATTTCAAGGGAGGAGGTATACGGCCTTAAATCGCATCCATACTGCATACATTGCGGAGCAGTCAAAAACATATCAGACGACATGCCGATGAAAATCGGGCATTATATAAACATACTCTCAAAAATTCGCAGGAGTTTTCGCATCTCGGATGCCCAGGTAAGGCTCATAATCAATGAATTAAGCAGCAAAGAGGGTTTTGAGGACCCCTACTGGTCAACAGGATTTGCACAGGAAAAAATGTTCCTGGCGTCGCTTAAGAGATATTGCAATCTTCAGGAAAACACGATCAAACCGTTACTCAGCTAGGTTGTATTGAGCTAGTGCTATGATAAAAGGCCGTGCAGAGGTAGCGGAGCTTATAATATTTGCTACACAATATGGAACAGAAATTGTGTTTTATGCGGACCGTTATTCTTCAGCTAGAAACCCATGCACCATTATTATCTATTAAGAATGTAATAAAAGAGAAAAATAAAGATATGCAAAAATCACCCTCTATAAGCATCGTTATTCCGACATATAACTCAGCAAGGACCATTTCTCTATGCCTTGACAGCATTATGATTCAAGTATATGCAGGTGAAACTGAGATCATCATTGCAGACGGCGGCTCTACTGACAGCACACTTGAAATAGCTCAAAAATACACTGATAAGATCTATACAAATCCTCTTAAAACAGGTGAAGCTGGCAAAGCCGCGGGTGTGAAACATACCAAAAATGAGATCATCGCTCTCATAGATTCGGACAATATCCTTCCTTCAAGGGACTGGCTTTCCCGTATGACTGAACCGTTCCAGGACAGGGAGATCGCAGGGACTGAGCCGCTTTATTACACGTATCGAAAGGAGGATGGGTATATTACGCGATACTGCGCCATGCTCGGGATGAACGACCCGCTGTGCTTATTCCTGGGAAATTATGACAGGATGTGCATGGTAACCAATAAATGGACTGAGATGCCAGTGATCCAGGAAGATAAGGGGAATTATATTAAGATCGAACTTGATGATAAGAAGCTGCCAACCATAGGCGCGAACGGGTTCCTTGTGAGGCGGGAGGCGCTAATGGATTGTTCCAGGGGTGATTACCTGTTTGATATCGATATTGTTTATGAACTGATCACGCAGAAAAAGAATAAGTTTGCGAAAGTCAAGGTGGGGATTGTGCATCTTTTTTCAGGGGATGTTTTTACTTTCATTAAGAAGCAAAGGCGAAGGATTAAGGACTACGCATATTATAAAAAGCTGAAGCTTAGGAAGTATCCATGGGGAAGTCTTGGCAAACTGAAACTGTTGAAATTCATTATTTATACGATAACTATTCTTCCGCTGGTTTCTCAAGTTTCGAGAGGTTACTGGCAGAAGCAGGACAGAGCGTGGTGGTTTCATATTCTGGCGTGCTGGATAACCATGGGCGTGTACGCATGGGGCCTGATAAAGAATACTATACATGTAGAAGAAGAGAATAGGAGTGGATGGGTACAGAGGTAAAGAATGTTATTTGATAAAAAGTATGCTATTATAACCCATCATCTCTTCACCGGCGCTGGTCAAGATCTTTACAGATTTTTGAAGAAAAACAATACTCGGTACGTGTTACTGGTACAACATAGTTTTTCTTCTTTGCCGGATAGAAAGACAACTTTCACTGAATTTAATAAGAACAAAGAGAATATTATCGAATGCTTAGATTACAAATTATTTCCAGACACTATCATATACATTAAAGATTTCTTCTATTCTTTTTTTGGAATTTTTTTCAATAAAAACAAATTCGATCTAATTGTAGGATGTGGAGGCTTTAATGCTTTGAGTGCGTTGTCACTTAAATGGGCTGGTAAATGTGAAAAAGTTGTTTTTTACACCATAGACTATGCACCTATCAGATTTAAT
Source organism: Candidatus Methanoperedens sp. (assembly GCA_027460535.1). Lineage (NCBI taxonomy): Archaea > Methanobacteriati > Methanobacteriota > Methanomicrobia > Methanosarcinales > Candidatus Methanoperedentaceae > Candidatus Methanoperedens > Candidatus Methanoperedens sp. The sequence continues at coordinate 51,399 of JAPZAR010000009.1, read as the reverse complement.
AATAAATTTTTGAATAAAATATATCATTCTATAGACAAAATATGTGTAAGATATTGTGATCAGACATGGAATCTATCCCCAAGAATGGCTGAAGGTAGGGGAAAATACAACAATATGCCAACTGAAAAATATAATAAACAGAAAGTTGTTCCGATAGGAGTTTGGCTAGAAGATCTGCCACAAATAAATAAAAAGTATGGAAGAAAAACATTGATTTTTGTCGGGCATTTACTGGAAAAACAAGGAGTTCAACTAGTTTTAAAGGCTATACCTGAAATAACCAACAAAATTAGAGACTTTAATTTTATTATAATTGGAAATGGCGAATATGAGACGGAATTAAAAAAATTGGCATATCATTTGGAGATTGATAAATATGTTGAATTCAGGGGACCGATATACGATTCCAAAGAATTAAATAAAATATTAGGAAAATCACATATCGCTGTTGCTATGTATGATAATGGAAAAGCCTCCTTTACATACTATGCCGATCCCACGAAGTTAAAGACATATTTTGCGATGGGATTGCCTGTTCTATTAACTGACATACCTTATAATGCCCATGAAATTGAGCGATGCCATTGTGGGAAAATAATTAGAAATAATGTGGAAAGTATAAAAAGCGCAATAATAGAATTGATAGAAAATGAAGACATTCTAAAAGAATATTCTATAAATGCAACCAAATACATAAAACAATTTGATTATAACGAAATTTTCATGCGAAATTTAAATGACGTTTAAATTGTGGGCAATTAATTAATAATATATGAATAAAAATTAAATAAATGTGATACGATGAAAATACTAATAACAGGTGGAGCAGGTTTTGTTGGCAGCCATGCTGCAGAATATTTTGCAAGAAAAGGAAATGAGGTTGTGTGCTATGATAACCTTTCTAGGGGAGAACTTCTTAGAAAGGATTCTATCGATACCGCATATAACTGGAATTACTTAAAGAATATTAAAAATGTGAAATTAATCAAAGGAGACATTAGAGACTTAGAAGAACTAAAAGAAGCTGCAAAGAGTGCGGATGCGATCATACATACTGCTGCGCAGACTGCAGTTACTACATCGGTAGTTGATCCGAAAACGGATTTTGAGGTAAATGCTCTAGGCACATTTAATGTAATGGAGGCTGCAAGGACTTCTGATGTTGAGGCAGTTGTATATTGTTCTACGAACAAGGTATATGGCGACAATGTAAATGCGATTAAAGTAATGGAAAAAGAAAAACGGTATGTATTTGAGGATAAATTTAAGAATGGGATTTCAGAGTCTTTTGCGATAGATCGGTGTGAACATACACCATATGGTTGCTCAAAGTTAACTGGTGATATTTACTGTCAAGATTATGGGCATCTTTATGGGCTTAATTCAGGCGTCTTCAGAATGAGCTGTATTTATGGCACAAGGCAGTTTGGCGTCGAAGATCAAGGCTGGGTTGCGTGGTTCGCAATTTCAACAATATTTCGGAAACCTATCACGATTTATGGAGATGGAAAGCAGGTGAGGGATGTGCTTTACGTGGAAGATCTAGTAAAAGCATATGATGCCTTCTTGAATCTAAACAGCAGCGCAGTTTTGAATATTGGTGGTGGACAAGAGAATACTATATCGTTACTGGAGCTTCTGGATCTTCTAGAGGAATTGACCGGCCATCGCTCGAAAATAAATTTTGCGGACTGGCGCCCCAGTGATCAGAAGGTTTACGTTTCGGATATTTCGAAGGCTAGAGAAGTGCTGAAATGGGCGCCAGAGGTGGGGCATAGGGAGGGAATTAAGCGGCTTTTGGGATGGGTAGAAGATGTCAAGAAAGGAGGCTAAAATGAATATTATTTTTATGAATCCTCTGAGAGACACAATATCCGATAAGATTCAAAGTAGTTCTACATTTCCGAGAGTGGGTTTGGCAAGTATCGCAGCGGTTTTGCAAGAGAATTATAATGTCAAAATAATTGATCCAGTTATCGAAAACTATTCGCTGGTTGAACTCTGCGAAACACTAAAAGGATTAGATCCCGATGTGATTGGGATTAATGCTTATACAGAGGAGATAATTGACGCAGATATTATGTGCCGTGAAATCAAAAGAGTTCTTCCTAATACTTATTGCATAATCGGTGGACCGCATATCTCCGCAATTCCCGAGAGAACCATGAAAGAGTTTAATTTTTTTGATTTTGGTATTATTGGAGAAGGAGAAAAGACATGCTTGGAACTTGTTGAAGCAATTGAATCAAATAAAAAATTCGATTGTGTCAAAGGTATAATATTTAAAAACTATAATAAAATCATCAGAACCGAAAAAAGGGAACTAATAAAAGATATAAATGAATTACCATATCCAGCATGGAATCTTTTTAATCTTGAAAAATATAGAAAATTTAGTCCAACAGGAGAGCATATTGAAGGCTTGGAGTTACCCGTAGAAGGTGCAAGGGGATGCCCTTTTGACTGTATTTTTTGTTATAGAACTTTTGGGGGAAGTGTCCGATTTAAAACAGCCAAAAGAATAGTTGATGAAATAGAAAGCAATTTAAATTTTTTTGGGGCAACAAAGGTACATTTTGTAGAGGGAAGTTTTGGCATCAATAAGAGAATTGCAGTAGAAACATGTGATGAACTGATAAAAAGAGGACTTCATAGGAGGATCACATGGGAAACAGGTGGAAGAGTTGACTTGATGAATGACGTTGACTTATTGAAGAAGATGAAAGAGGCAGGTTGTACAGTGATAGGATATGGGGTTGAAAGTGGGAACGAGGAAATATTAAATAAGATTGGAAAAAAGACGAACCTAAGATTAATTCAGGAAACTGTTAAAAAGACTAAAGAAGCCGGTATCAAAGCAGGAGCATGTTTTATCATCGGATTACCTTATGAAACTGAAAAGACTATTAAGGAGACTATTAATTTTGCCTCACAACTCGATGCATTCAATCCAAATTTTGCAATACTGGTCCCCTTCCCAGGAACAAGAATTGCTGACATGGCGAGGACGGGTGAAGGAGGTTTGCGATTATTATCTGAAAATTGGTCCGATTACAGCAAACAAACTGGTAAAACGCTGGAATTGGCGGGTGTAGATCAAAAAAAGTTGGTAGCTCTGCAAAAGAGGGCATATTTGAAAGTATATACTAGCTCAAAAAATATATTGAATACTCTTCACCTTTTGAAGTCGCAAGGCGCCAAAAATTCCATGGTAAAGTTAAGAGCATTGCTTAGAATATAAATGCGGAAAAAAATGTTCAAATATTCGGAAGAATGTTATTATAATAAGATAGTATATAATTTGAATATTGAACTGAAAGACAACTTTTTGATATTAGATATTGGATGTGGTAAAGGAAATCTCGATCAGATATTATCAGAAAAATCAAAACTAATCTGTATTGACATTAAAAAGTTTGATGATTGGAATAAGATAAAAAATTGTAATTTAGATTTTTTGATAGCCGATGCATCCAATCTCCCATTTCGCAATAATATATATGATGTTGTTATTGAGAAAGATGCCTTACATCATGTTTTGCATTACAATGATGCACTGAAGGAAATGAGTCGCGTTACAAAGAAAACTGGGGTTATTGTTTTAATAGAACCTAATAGATATCACGTACTGAATTATATTCACTTAACTTTACTTAGAGGTCATAAGCATTTTTCAAAGGATAAATTTAGAAATTTGGTCGGCGGTTATTTTGAAAATTATAAAATTATATCTTTTGAAGCACATGTGTATCCATTGAGAAATATATTCTTATTAAACATAATACAAAAATTTGAGAATATTTTGGAAATTATACCTGTCTTAAAGAATTATCTATCTTACAATATGATTTTTATAAAGAACAGATTTAATTCTTCTGCTAATATTAATATCAATAATCAATATAATTTTCAAAAAAAATATTTTGATAACGAATACAAAAATTATAAAAAATATCATCTGGAGAATTGGAGACTCAGTTACCTTCGGAGGATATGCGCCATGCTAGATATGAATGGAGAAAACTCAAGTTACTATCTTGATATCGGGATTGGTGGTTCTGGCTATACTGTTATAGAAGCTGCGCAAAGAGGTTGTGTATCAGTGGGTATCGATATCTCACTGCAAGGTGTTAAAAAAGCAAAAAATTTTGCAGAACAAATATTGAATAACGATGAAGTATGTCATTTTATTGTGGGTTCAGCAGAATATCTGCCATTTAAAAAAAAAGTGTTTTCTAAAATTAGCTCAATAGCAGTTTTAGAGCATCTGCCGAATGATTGTAAAGCCATAGAGGATATGGCCAGGGTATCAAAGATTCAAGCAAAAATTGTAATCATAGTCCCTAATGCATATAAAAGAATTCTTCCTATTTTTTGGCTGCCATATTATCTTCATGACAAGAAAATAGGACATTTAAGACACTATAGTGAGGAACAATTAGGCATAAAATTTAAAAATCATGGTTTTGATATCAAAAATATATTCTATAGTGGGCATCTAGTTAAAATAATTCAAATTGTTTTATCGAGATTTATTCCGGAGATTAACAAACCAGACTCTTCTTTATGGTGGAATTTAGAAAAAATCGATTTGAAACAAAAAGATGCCAAAAATGGGCTACAATTATGTATGGTATTTGAAAAATTAAGGGAAACTACATATTCTAAATAAATATTTGCAATTTCCATAGAATAGAGAAGTAATGATTATTAGAAGGCGTTTTGTAAAACTATATTCAAGTGGTTAAAATGAAAATATTATATATCGCTAACGGAAATGGTTTATCGGGTGGGGTAGGGGGAAGTTTAATTAGAACTATAGAAATCGCAAAAAGGTTGCAAAGAATGGGATGTGAAATTCATTTTCTTACTACCATTGGTGGATTCAAAGCTTGCCGATCTATGGGATTAGAAGTGATATACCATATTCTTCCAGCGTCTATTTTCAAGAAGATAGAATCTGGAATCTATGATCGAATCGAGGCATATTTCATCTCTACAATATTTTCATTTTTCATTGTTCCGCGTTTACCAAAATGTGATATATGTTATACTGATTCAGATTATATATGTGATATTATCCCAGCATTAATATACCATAAAATTAACCGCACAAAATGGATTGCTATGACACATCATTTAGTAGGGATTAATCAAAATAAACCCATTGATTTTTTTGTTAGCTTTTTATCTTCAATAATGCAAAAACTAAGTTATAGGTTGATTAAAAATAATGCCGATAAAGTCTTTGTATACGATTCTGCAATGGGGGAAAAAATAGCTAAACTTTTTCATTCAAAATATTCTGTTGAAATGATCTCTAATGGGGTGAATCTAAAATTTATAGATGATATAAATAATACAAAAAATGATATAATTTATGATGCTTGTTTTGTAGGTGGACTACGTCCAAGTAAGGGTTTGCACGATATAGTTCCCATATGGAAAGGAGTTGTCAAGAGTAATATAAATGCCAAATTAATTGTCGTAGGTGGAGGACTTAAAGAATATGAAAATGAGCTAAAAGCGTCTATCAAGGGGGAGGGATTAATGACATCTATAGAACTCGCCGGAGCTAAAAGCCATAAGGAATGTATTGAAATAATGAAGCAGAGTAGGATATTTATTACTCCCAGCCATGAAGAAGGATGGGGAATTGCAGTTTGTGAAGCGATGGCCTGCAAATTACCGGTTGTTGCATATGATTTACCGACATATCGTATTTTCAAAGATGGACTAAAAACGGTAGAATTATTCGATATATCTAAATTTGCAGTAATTGTGAATGATCTTCTTTATGATACGGATTTATGCGCTGAACTTGGATTAAAAGGGTTTAATGGTATTCAACAATATGATTGGGATCTAATATCAAACAAAGAGTTTGAGATATTCAACAAATTGATCAAAAATGAAAATCCAATGAATATGAAAGGACACTAATCGAATATATTGCTTCAGAAATATTAATAATTTCATAATTAGATAAATATATCTTAGCTCAATTTCAAATTTTCAGAAAAAATTACTCGAATATCAAACGATAAAACATAATTTTACTACTAGGTTGATATTAAATGAAGACATTACAAAATAAATCTTATGAACGAGAATTTTTTAGGGGCGTTCTCGAAGAACCAACAGAATATGATAAAGAATACTTTGATTATCTCAGGAAAGTTCTCATTAAATATATTCCCAAAATTAAATATAAAAAATATAAAGTTTTAGAAGCTGGTTGTGGTATTGGAATATTTGGAAAGTTTCTTCTAAATCTAAATCCAAATTTGAAGATAACAGGAGTAGATATCACTCCAGAAATGGTTAAACTAGCTAATGAACCTCCAACCCAGAATTATCATGCAATAACTAATGATTTGGAAGATGAAAATATATTTGACAAAGATCAATTTGAATTAATATTATGTCCTTTTATTCTGCATCATTTTCCATTAATCGACAAGGTTTTTTATAATTTGAGTGAATGGATCAAACATGATGGGTTTCTCATAATTATAGAACCTAATGGATCTAACCCAGTAAATAAACTGTTTGGTTTGATGAGAGTATATTTGACATCTATATTTGGAAAAGATTATATTATCAATCATAGACTAGCTACCCCAAATGAGGTGGCTCATTCCGTAAATACTTATATGTATATTCTTAAAAAATTAAATTATAACATACTATTTATTGATACAAATCATTTCCAGATGAATAATGTTAAATCACTATCAATTAGCAGATTGATTCTGTACGAAATCAAAAATAGTTTATATAAAATTTTAGTGTTATGTTTGCCGAAGCTAATGAGAGGAAGTCGTATTGTAATTATTGCTAAAAAGATAAAGAACGGCTGCATACTCTAAGGGAAAAAACCATGAAATCGATTAAAGTATTTTGGGCCGAAAATAATGAACTAATGTTAATAATTCTGCTAGGATTAACTCCTTTGCTTTGGTTCAAAGGCTATTTAATAGCAAGTGCTGATGTGGATTTCCCATTTAATCCTCTTCAACGCTTTATACAACGTTTATACGTTTGGAATACAGGTATTCTTGGTGGGACTGATCGCTCATCAGATATATCAGCTGAATTTTTTACCAGTTTGCAAGCTTTATTTCATAATATATTGGGATTCGATTTAATCACCACAGAAAAATTAACATTTATTTTTTGGTTCACCCTCTCAGGACTTTCAATGTATTTTCTCATGTCACAGCTTATTAATCACAGAGAAATCAAAGAAAGAATAATGCGAATAACTGCTGTTATTTTTTATATGTTTAATTTCTATCAAGTTTATGCATGGGAAATGGCAAAAATAGGCGAACTTACGGGTGTTGTAATTATACCTTCATTGTTGGGATTGTTTATAGGAGGTTTAGAAGAAAGAATATCGTATAAACAAGCTGCTATGCCCATCTGTATTTTCTCTATAATTGCTTCTGGCACAGGGTTTCAACCCCCTATGTTAGGAGCTTTGTTTCTTATGTTAATATTATTTTTTATTTTTTATCTATCTAAATTAATCATAAGAAAGGATAAAGAGAACATTTTTCATAGCATTAGATTCTCAGCATTATTTTTCTTAATTTTCTTTTTAATAGCTATGTTTTGGATAATTCCTATTGGAAATTTCGTATTAGACTCTGATTTAACCTCAACTTCTAAGGCTATGGAAGTGTACAGTTCCACTAATTTATTGGAATATACTAGCAAATATAATGGATTTTTAAACATATTCAGACAGTTTGGGCAGGTTTTTTGGTTTGATTCGTGGGGTGGTGAACTTTATAATCCTTATTTTCAATCTTATCAAACAGATGCTATATTGATTGCTTTTAGTTTTTTCATACCTATTTTAGCTTTTTCTGCAGTCTTATTTTCAAGAAACCGTTATGTTATATTTTTCACCTTTACAACTGTCATAGCTCTCTTTCTAGGGAAAGGAATTCATCCCCCTTTTGGAGAGCTATACTCTTGGATGTTTGAAAATATACCCGGATTCTGGATATATCGAGCACCATGGCAGAAATTTGGAATTCTCATCGCTTTGGGATATTCATTCTTGATTGGCGTTGCATGCAGCAAGATTTATGAATATTTACAGAAACATAGCGGTAATTATGATATAAAATTTTCATTGCTAAAAATCAAAATAAATTTTCCAATCTTATTCATAGGATTGATTCTTCTTTCAAATATAATCTATACTTATCCTCTTGTATTTGGCGATATGTTTCCAAGTTCTGAAGGCGATGTTGGTTTTCACCAGAAATTTGATTTAGGTTATCATATTAACTTTCCCCAATATATTTTTGAAGCATCAGAATGGATGAATTCCAATGAAGAGGAATTCAAAATAATCTTACTTCCTGATGATAGGACAAATGTATATGATTGGGGATTTGGTGGCGTAGGAGATATTTCGAATCAATTATTTAATAATAAGGGAATGCTTTTCAGATCCTATGGAGAAGGTTATATACAGCCTCGTCCGATTGATAATATGCATCGGTTAAGTATCAATGCTATTTATAATAACTTAACTCCTAATACAGCAAAAATTCTTGGGTTACTAAATGTTAGGTATTTATTGCAGCGTAATGATTTCAGATACGATTTTTATGGAGATGTTGATTCTCCTGAATTCATAGAATCAAGATTGAGTTTTCAAAAAGGAATTCATCTAGAAAAAACATTTGGAAAGTGGGATTTCTACAGAAATGATTATTTTGTTCCCCATATTTATGCAACCACAGGCCCCATATATATCAACGGAAGTATTGAGTCATTAATTCCCTTAGTATCGGATAATGATTTTAGTCCCCAATCAGTTTTTTTCTTTTCAGAGATTCTTAAAGAGCAGAATAATTTTGTACTGAACATTTCTAAATACCGAACATGCAATTCGTCCGAGCAGAGAATCGTTATTCCAGTGTATAACGGAATAGATAAACCAATTGATTGGACTATGATGGCGGATAAATATGCTGCCAGATCATATATTGGGAAAAAAGGGATTATCAATGTAAAAAGTAAAGTTGATCCCGATATGTTTGTTATTTCATCCATAAAGGACAGTCCCTATATATTCCCATCGTGGTGGACTCCACCTATGTGGTTCTCAATAAATTCAACACATATCTATATAAGAAATGGGTCAGAACCTCTACAAATAAATGGCATATATGCAGATGGAAAACCGGCATCTGACGTCAATGGAATATTTTGGGAAACTGGTTGGATGGGAATGACCACAAAAGAAGTGACTTACCCAGCCATAATTCCCGCAAATCAAAAAGTAATAATTCAAATAAACCATTTGGTCAATAAAACTGTAACATTGTTGGTAGCTCAAAGCAATAAGGAGTTGAATTTCTGTTCATTTGATAACCCTGATAAATATTCAAATATAAGTGATGTATTTCATACAAACCAAAATAATAAATTTGATATAACATTCCAAGAAATTAATCCCACAAAATACAAAGTCCATGTTAACACATCCAAACCATTTGTCTTAGTATTTTCAGAGTCATATGACCCTCAGTGGAAAGCTTACATTGAAGATAAAAACTCTGAACCTAATGATATAATTAAAAGCTACGAAAATACAAAAGTGAAAGAAGCTAAACATGATATGAAATTTACTCCAAGTGATGTATCTTATTTATTTAAGAAATCCTTGCCAGATGAAAATCATTTCATGGCAAATGGTTACGCTAATTCTTGGTATATTGATTCGCAAGAACTCAGCATGGGTGAAAACTTCACGGTAGTACTTTACTTCAAACCACAGTCTTACTTTTATATTGGACTTGTCATTTCTGGAATTACATTTATTTCCGTTGTAGGTTATTGTATTTGGAATTGGAGAAGAAATAAAGCTAAGAAAAATGATTTATTATGAAATCAGATAAGAAAGCTATTTTTTTGATTATTTCATTAATTATTTTTTTTGATATTAATATATCAAAATATATCTTATAATGTGGTTGAAAAAGGTCACAATTATATTATATAAATGCCTCTAACCATTAGAAAATAGCAGAAAATAATAAAACAGACACTTTTATAAGAATTAATAATTTTAAAATAATATTTATGCAAGATGTAGTTGCAACAATAAAAAATGGAGGATATAATGTATCTCTGACGATCGAACGTTCAGGTAAAAGGAAGGTATTGTCCACATCACCCGGGATGCCGCCAGCATCCTTTCTTCCAATCCTTCTAAAGCGTATGGGTTTGTCCCTTTGTAGATATAAAGAAATAAAGAAATGGCTGATAAAAATAAGAATACATTTAATGATATTTTCTTTATTTCATCTGAATAATTCATGCTATACCCTGTATATTCCTTTTTTTTATAAAACCATATGTCTGATTTAAACCTAAATCTTATTTATGAATTTTTCATGTCGTGGTAAATTATTATTATTGGCAAGTTCTTTGAAAAAAGAGACTGAGAGGCGAGTATAAGCCCTCAGCAAGGGAGGTCATTCCGTCCAGGGTAGTTTCGTATGCACTGTACCCGCAGTTGATGATGCTCCTTGATAGGAATTGTGGCTGCGCTCTCTGTACGGAGCCACATGCATCCTAGGAGCTGGAGCCTGCCGCTTGATCTTGTCACCGTCATCTGCGATTTCCGGTGTGAGTTGGTTGCAGGAAAAGATGAAATGACAATTAAGGGTATGTTGCTTGCAGGTGTGGGTTTCTGGCTCATAATGGCGCGCGAGCATTATTCGAGGCTGGACTGGCTTCTCATGCGCGGCCCGTCCATAATTTGTATGGCTGATAAAGATATTTCTGAGCGCTTCATACCTCATGTTCCTTGTTCTGGAGTGGAACTTTATGCTTACCGTGAGAACGCTTATCGTGTACTATGTAGTGATACATCTTCATGGAGCAGAAGTGAGATGAAAGACTGGCCCCCCTCAAACTACCCCATTTTCCTGGCACTCCTGCTTCTTGCAGCAACCGCTGTTACGCTTGCCATGGGTGATGAGCCCCGGGCAGAAAATCTGGCGATCTATGCCTATTACCTTTTGGTAATAGGTGTAACGATTCGCTTTTTTGAGCTTTCGCTGCCGGAAAGTACATTGCAGAGATTGGGTTTAATAGAGACGCAAATTTCAGGCTCGATGATACGGCTTATACAAGGGATAAAAGTATTGACTCAAAAGGTGGGGAATCTCAGAATACCCCGTATTAACATACCCAACATTGAGATACCTCATATCAACCTGCCCAAAATTAAAATATTCCATATCAACATACCACATACTAACATACCCTTTATCAAAATGCCCCAAATTAATCTGCCCAAAATTAACATGCCCCACATCAAAATGCCATATACTAAGCATCTGCGACAGAATAATTTAGAAAAAGAATCTCCAGTGATTGCGGATGTGTCCAGAAATGTTGTTATCCTCCTCTCTCTTTTCTTTATAATATCCCTGATCTATGGCCTGATGATAAACTGGTTGGTCGTTACAGGGTATATCTACGACTTGATTCTGGTTATTTTTGGGTTCTTTGCTCTGCATGTTTTTACTAGAGGACGCTCTTAAAAATAAGCAAATAACGCGGGCAAAAACGAAAGGTCAATTATTTATTCTAAGCCAGAAATTTAATAATTACAAATAGATATATGTTATTTCGCCACGCCCTTCAAGCATTTGCCTACCCAAACCTATGATAAATTATGGGATAACCACAAAAGCCTATATCTAATATCACCTCTATCAACAGCAGCAGGTGATATCTGGTTTGGCAAATCCTTCAAAAGACACTCTGCTGATGCTGATTGTCTTTGCAATCGGAGCATTCCTCAACTATACGTATAACATAGTCATGGGATGGCTGCTGACACCCCAGCAATACGGTATACTCGGTGTGGCAATATCTTTTCTTACCATCCTTTCATTATTCGTTAGTTCGGCTTTTCCATTGGCTGTAGCGAAATTCTTATCCGAAGGTATCGGAGACGACGTAAAACACAGGGTTTTTAAAAGCTCGCTTGTGGGGAACCTTGGTATCGCTTTGCCCGTATCTTTCTTATTCTATGGTTTATACGCATCCGGGCTAATACGTCTTGACAGCACATACAGGCCTTTTGTATTGTTCATCATCATCGCACTTATTATTTCAGCGGTGGGAGGGGTCTATACAAGTGCGCTCCAGGGGATGTTCCGGTTCAAAAAGTTCGGGTTGGTCAGTATAACCACAGTCGCTACCAAACTGGTTTTCGCAGTTCTTCTTGTTTTATTGGGTTATGGAGCTTTCGGGGCATTTTCCGGGCTTATCGCCAGCACTGCAGCAGGGCTTTTGCTATCGCTTATCTTTACCCGGGATTTTAAGTTCTGGAAGACGGGCGGATGGGAAAGCAGGAGGATTTACTCATTTGCATTCCCATTGTTCGTCGGCACTTTTTTTATGACCCTGCTCATGAACCTTGATATACTCGGGGTGAAGTTCCTGAGCGAAAAGGTTCTCTCGGATACCCTCACGGGCTATTACCGCAGCGCCCTCATCCTTGCCGAGCTTCCTGTCTTCGCAGCCGGGGCCCTGATGGGTGCCATGTTCCCCTATATCTCAAGGTATTCATCCACCAACAGCAACTATTCCAACAAAACCCTGAAATATACCGTCCTGATGATATGTCCTGTCTGCATAGCCCTTTTTGTGATTCCTTCTTCCATGATATCACTGGTTTTCCCTCCCACCTATGCCGCTGCGTCCGGCGCATTGGGTATACTGGCTGTCGGGATGGCTTTCTTTACAGTCATAACCGCGCTTGTAGGCATTTTTCAGGCCATGCATCGCCCAAGGGTACCTGCGATAATCCTCATGCTCTCCATAGCTGTTGATGTGATCGCCCTGTTTTTCCTGGTGCCAAGATACGGCATCATTGGCGCAGCAGCTTCCACCACGATAGCCTGCGCAGCCGGTCTCCTTGGACTTACGGGAGTATATTTAAAATGCGGATTTCTTGAATTTGAGTTGACAAAAACTTTAAAAATCCTTCTGGCTTTTATCTTGTTTGGAGCGATTATCTTCATGTTTCCCAGTGGCACGAAGTTGTTGACATTTCTGGACCTTCTTGCTGGTTTTGCTGCATATACTGTGATCCTGTTCAGTTTCAGGCTGCTGGATGGTGAAGACGTAAGAATGTTCCTGGCAGGATTTGGCAAGAGTGAAATACTGGAAAAGATCATGAAAGATGTGGAAAGTCTGAAATGGCTTTTCAAAGGATGACGCTTAAACGTGATAAATTCTTATTCCTGAAAGGGCTCTTGGGGTCACTGCATCGTTAACTTTATAGTTATTGTAGAACAGTTCTAATGGAATGGTACACTGGATGGATTCTATTCTCAGGTTGAAGAGAAATCTATTTTCTAAAAGTTCATTCCCCCACCTTGTATTCTCCGCTATTTCATTGATATTAATTTGGGGCTTTCTTTCGAAGGGTTACATTCTTACCCTTGATACAGTCTTCACCGAGAATGCGTTTCATGTATCCAATTGGTTTTATGGATTGACAAATTATTTTTCGGTCTTACCTTTATTTGCCTTCCTTGATTTTCTCAATATTATGTTTTCAGCGGAGGTTATTCAAAAATTAATTTTTTTCATTATCTTTTTTCTGTCCGGAATATCAGCATATAAGCTTTGCCCTGAAGAATGGGGGATAGGAAGGTATTTTGCCGGTTTTCTGTACATGATAAATCCTTTTGTTTACGTCAGATTTCTGGCAGGGCATTGGCTGCTTCTTCTAGCTTATGCGGTCACACCCTTTGTCATAAAGGGTTTTATGGATTTTTTTGCATCTCCCTCCACTAAAAGGGCTGTATATGTAGCCTTTCTATTAACTTTTGTATTTGCCCTGGAAACTCATACCCCATTTCTCTTATTGATCGTTTTTGGTATTTTTTTTCTCATGGCCGTAATAGAAGCCAGAAAAAAAATAGATTTGTCAAAATATGCCGCGCTTGTTCTCCTTTTCTTGCTTATTCTCAATTCCTATTGGCTAGTCCCAAGTTTTAGTGGAAGTTCAGCTCCACTTGGCGAGATAACGAATTCAGATCTTTATACCTTTACGACCAGGCAGGACATCAATTTTAATACTCTTTTCACCACAGCTTCCATGTACGGATTCTGGCGTGTGGGTTATATTTATGCAAAAGACCTCCTGCCCTACTGGTATATTTTCTTCATATTCATACTATTCCTGGCAGTTCACGGTTTTACTTCGAATTATAAGCATCCGGCACGTGGCGTTTATGTCAAAGCTTTCGGCGCTCTGGCAGTGCTGGCAGCAATCCTCGCCACAGGTATTTCTGGTCCCTTTGAAAGGATATTTGAGTTCCTTTTTAACAACGTATTCTTCTTTAAAGGCTTCAGGGAGCCGCAGAAATTTGAAGCGCTTCTGGTATTGGCATACGCTTACCTTGGTGGGCTCGGAGTGGCCGAAATAGCCAGATACAAAGGCAGCGCAGGCACTTCTAAAAAGATAGGGGCATGGATTATAATTGCTATTGCGATCGCCACGCCTTTCATTTATTCTTTCACCATGTTCAATGGCTTCTGGGGGCAGCTGAAACCTGCTGACTATCCGGAAGACTGGTACGAGGTGAATGATTTTCTTAACCTCGATAAACAGGACTTCAATGTGCTTTTCCTGCCCTGGCATCTTTACATGGACTTCAAGTGGCTTCCGACCCCTCAGAAAAGGCTTGCCAACCCCGCCCAGGTATTTTTCGACAAACCCGTGATACAGGGAGATAATATGGAAGCGGGGGTATACAGTTCCTCCATGAGCCCGGTTTCCGGATACATCCAAAACTTGCTCCAAAACAAGGACGGATTAAGCAATTTTGGTAAATTTATGGTACCGCTCAACGTCAAATATATAATTCTGACAAAAGAAGTGGACTTTAAACAATACTTCTTCCTCTTCAACCAGACCGATCTTGTCCTGAAAAAGGAGACAGATAACTTCTATATCTTTGAAAATAAGCACACAGTCTCGCGCTTCTATCAGGCTGATAAAATCGACCAGCAGAACTCTACCGACCTTAAGCCCATATCATATACCCAGGCTTCACCTGTGAAATTCCATGAGGAAGCAGGGGAAGGATATATAGTATTTGTGCCTCCCAATATGGACTCTGATTACTGGGAACTTGAAGGGCGGACATCGATGGTCAATGGATCCTATGCAGTCTATCATGCAGAGATGGGGACGATTTATTACAGGCGGTTTGATACGTTTCTCTTTGGATACATTGTTTCCCTGCTCACATTCATCGGGCTTGTTGTCTGGTACAAGAAGGAGACTCTGCAAAGGATGCTTGAGAGGAACGGGAGGAGATAATATTGACGCTGTAAATTAATACAACGATGTCATATTTAATTTATGCACGGAGATGTGCAAGGTGCGGGAGCCAACTAGGATGCCATAGGTAGGAGATGGTTTATACCTCATGAAAAGCCAGAAAAGGTCGAACTCATCCTGGAATGCTGAAGATCAGGCGCTCATATCCGACACAAAATACCAGCAATCCATTCTCTTGTCATTCCCGTTTCATTTAATAATTCTATCTCTGAGGAACGAGGCAATCAGCAGTGCTATTGAAAATAAAGCTGTCTCAAATCCTGGGGTCACTTTCTGGGTTGTCCCCGTTTCAGTTGCCTCTGGAGTAAAAGCGGTGGCTGTGGGTACGGGTTGGGCGGTCTCTGTGGTTGCTGCCTGGGATTTCACTCCGATTATTGCGAAGCTCGAAAAAGATTGGGTTTTAGCTTCAAAGTATGTGTATGTGCCATTCTTATTTGTTTCAGTTGTTTCCAGATCAGCCCACATGCTCCCATCCCACCTGACCAATTTTATATCACTGCCTGCGAGGCTGTTATCTCCAAGCCATGAATTCTCAACCTTGAACTTTATTATGCCTGCTTTGATATTCTTCGGATTAGCAAATCCGGAGGTGCCGACCTGGATATTGATGTTCTTATAAGTCGTACCCGGCGCCGGGCTTTTCACTAAGGTGGAGGTGCCGCGGAGTATCTCAGTTTTTACAGTTGTATCGCCAGCATTGTTATTTCCCGTTATTACTATCTCGCTGACAGGATTGCTTGACTGCCTGAACACATATGAGATCGGTACATCTTTTGATATATATTTTTCATAGGCTTCGCTGGATTCAATGTTCTTGAACTCTTCACCTGAAGACCCGCTACCTCCACCACCGCCGCCGCTGATCCCACCGCCAGAAGATAGAGCTGTAATTTTAATAGCCCCGCCGTCGCCTGCACCTATGAGTTCTGGGTAGCCGGAAATATTCTGATTTGTTGTAATTGCCGCAAACAATCGATAATCGCCAGAAGTCGGTATCTGGACATTCGCTTCATAAGTTCCCGTCGCTGTTGCCATTGCATTGCCTCCGGAATACGTACTCGTTGAACCAAGCACGAACTCTACCTTTATAATATTATTCGGTGCTATATTTACCGGAATCCCATTCTTGGCTACCTGAACCGTGACCTTGATTGTGCTTCCCGCGGTTGCTTGAGTCCTATCTGGCGTTACAGTCAAATCATATTCAGAAATAATTACCGGGTTGGCTCCAATGACATAGCCCTGGCTCGATATGACAATACCATAAATACCGGAAGCAGAAACAGTATTAGAAGGAATCGTTAGGGATATTTGCCCGCCTGGAATATCGACTGGATTACTCCACTCACTGAGCCTATCTGCATTGTAAAGAATTACTCTCATACCTGCCTCACCGGAAGTAATCGTTACAGTGATCGGATCATTCAATTTATAATTCCCGACATTGGTCACGGTAAAAGTGCTGTTCTGCCAGTTGAAATCCTTGGCCGGAACGGTGATCGATTTATCAAACGTTATCGTTGCTGTCCCCGCCGCGCTTGCAGCGAACGAGCCAAATAAAATGAATGCTATCAATACCTGCACTTTCATAACTTCTTCCTCTTGAGCAATACAACGGCAAGAAGTATAATCATTGCTACTATCCCGTTTAAGAATGGTGTCTTTTCAGCGGAAGGCGGCAGTATCTCTACAATCCCGCCGTTCTCCACCCCCGTCATCTCTGGGTAGTTCATGTAAACCTTCCGCTCCGTCGTTATTGCAGAATAGAGCGAGTATGTCCCATTCATGGGCAGGGGTATATTGATATGCGCCTCATAAATTCCTGTCCCAGAAGCCGTGGCATTCGCATCGATGGATGAGCTTCCCCTTACAAGGACGACCTTTACAGTGCCGTCCACACTCACTGGGACACCGTTCTTATTGATCTTCACTTCCACGTCCAGAGGCTTGCCTGCCGTCACTTTCCTGCTTTTGGGCGACACCGAGAGGTCATAATCGGATATTACCACCGGTATTGCTCCAATGATATTCCTTTGATAGGAAACCGCAAAAACGTATGTGCCTGCCTCGCTTGTCTTGTTTCCAGGTATCGTCGCAACAACCCTGCCGCTCGTATTATAGAATCGCTTGAACCATGTCGATATCTTGTCGCGGTCATAGAGCACAACAAGCATTTCATCTGTACCTGGTGCATCCACAGTGAAACTGATATCCTGGTTCGTCCTGTAATTCCCTATGTCAGTGATCTCAAAGGTCTGGTTTTCAAAACTGACCGTCCTGTCAGGGACGTCGATCGTCTTGCCAAGGGTAATCACTGCATTATTTGCTGCAGCCGTACCTGACATCAAAATCATTATCAAAAAGAATTGCAAAAGCCGCATAAAAAATAAAAAGAAAGTGAGAGAAGATTAATCTTCTCTTCTAAGCAGGTACGCTATTGCCAGCATTCCTGCAAGGGCTGATATTGTCTCAAATCCGGGGGTCTTGGGGGTGGCCGTAGTTGTGGGGGTGGCTCCAGCTGGCGTAATTGCTGCGCCAGGTGTTGCTGTGGGTGCTTCAACCCCTTTGATGCCGCTTATTGCGAATATCGAGAGGGTGTCCGTCTTTGCCTCATAGTATGTATATCCGCTATCCTTTGTCTTTTCAGCTGTCTCAAGCTGCACCCATTTGCTTCCATCCCACTTGAGCAAAATGACATCACCAGATGCAACATTGTTGCTGCTGATCCAGGTGTTATCAACCTTGAATCTGACCAGGACTTCCTTTATCCGCTGTGTGCCTACCCACATATTTATATTCTTATATAATGTTCCCGGAGGCGACACGGTCACGAGTTTGGATGTGCCTTTCAATAATTCTGCTCTCAATGATATCGAGCTCTCATTATTTGTGCTGGTAACCGCTACTTGATAGACGCCGAGATCAGGAGTAGTGAACGAATATGTTATGGGGGTGTTAGAAATAAGGTCTCTATCCTGCGTTTCTGCCTTTGCTATGTTGTCAAAAGGTTCTCCCGTCACTACACCTCCCCCTCCTGTAGCCGTGCCGCTTCCGCCACCGCCGCCCCTTGGTGCTGACGCTGAAGTTCCCAGAAGGGCAAATGTTGAGAAGTGAGTCACTCTTACTGTGATGAATTTACCCCCCCCAGTATAAGTCCCTTTTGAGTCAATTACCAGTGCTTCCCACAAATTAGTAGAACCATTGTATGTATATGCATCTATCCCACCCTCTCCAACTCCAGGCGGAACATCAGATTGTGAATAGTTGAACGTTATCAGAATATATGGAGTGAATATTGCCCCTGCGGGCAGGAGCGTCACATTCTTGCCAAGGAATCTCAGGTTCGAAGCTGATGCGGCATTCACTAATGTTGGATTGACAGATGGCAGTGAAAATGCGGTTGTACTCGATATCGGAAGCCCATTAAGCGTTGCTCTTGTACCATTTCTAATGTTCACTGTAATATTCGCATCTGGCGTCGGAATGGTCAAATTATCAGTCAAGTATCCCGAGCCATTTATGGTCAGGATGGGCGTCGTTGTTGTGGGCTGAAGTGTCAATAGAGTTTGATCGAACGCGACCGAGAGGTTGGTGTTGTTGAAAACAACCGTATTGACAAAATAGCTTCCGGTCGGGAGCGATCCCGTTTTTAATTTCAATATGGCTGATGTAGAACCTGTTGTCGTCCTTGAGATATTGGAGCGCGGTATTATGTCGGTAAGAGCAGTTGCTGAATCAAGTAATGTGCCGTTTACAGTGGCTGAATTGGCAAGTGTTCCAGAGGAATTCCATGATATGTTTATTTTGCCAATGTTAATTCTGTAATCGCTGCTATTGATTATGCTTGTAATGTAAGTATAACTTCCGGGGGGAGCGCCTGAAAGTGAAATGTTGACATCCAAATCCAGTCCTTGAGGAGCAAAGCCTGAGTCGTCCCCTACCGTGATGGCTGAATTGAAAGGCATTACTTTAATGATGTTCCATGTAATGATCTTCTTCGGATCGGTGCCGTTTGTAACCATTATCAGATAATTTCCTGCAGGCAGGTTCTGTGTTATAGATTCGGAATTCCCGCTTCCACCCAGCTTTATTGGCATCTTGCTTACATTGTTTAAATCGTTAAAAACTGTGTCCAGTAACTCATCCATTACTTTTGTGTTGTTATTCCATGTATCCTTTAAATCAGCCAAATTCAATAAAGCAATTGAAAAATCCGAGAAAAATGGCAAGTTTCCGCTGATCTGTTTATATATGGACACATTGACCATGGTATTTGGAAAAGATGGGGCATCTATGGTATACTTAACTGCTGCCTTACCTCCTGATATCGTAGTTCCGGACACGATATAGACTTTCTGCGGCGGTAAGGTCGTGATTTTATTAACAAAGGGACCAGCCTTCAGAACAAGACTCCTGTTCCCGCTCGTCAGAGTTTTGTCAATAGAAAGACTAAGGTCTATTGAGGGCACCGTTATATCGCCCCCGGTCAATCTTACAAAATTGGGCGTATTCAATACCGCATCCGGTATCGTGTAATTGCGGGGTGTCACATTGGTAAAATTGAAGTTTATCCCTGCGCTTGCAGGGAAGGCCGAAATTACTATCAAAACCAATAACACACCCAGAACCGGATACCTAATTATATTTATTTCTTTGTTGATCATGTGACTCCACCTTTACCGTAATCTATAATACGTCCTATTAACATATAATATTTTCTATATAAAATAATAATAATTATAATGAGGATGCACATGTCAAGAAAAATTGTCCAGATTACTAACATTCATAGACAGTATCGAGTAGGGGAGGTAGTTATCGAGGCACTTCGCGGCATCGATCTTGAGGTCGAAGAGGGTGAATTTGTCGTGGTACAGGGTTCCAGTGGTTCGGGGAAGTCCACCCTGCTGCACATCATAGGATGCGTGGACGTCCCGTCATCGGGCAGCGTAAAGATAAATGGTACCGATACCGCGAATCTGAGTGCGGACAGGCTTGCAAACCTGAGGCTTCATGCTCTTGGCTTCGTATTCCAGCATTTTTATCTTCTGCCTACCCTGACGGCATATGAAAACATTGAGCTGCCCATGAAAGAGGCAAAAATACCCAAAAATGCAAGAAAGGAGAGGGTTTTATCCCTCCTGGAATCCGTGGGGCTTTCGAACCGGGCAAACCACAGGCCGGGTCAGCTCAGCGGAGGGGAGCAGCAAAGGGTGGCCATTGCAAGGGCTCTGGCGAACGATCCCCCGTTAATCCTGGCAGATGAGCCGACAGGGGAACTGGACAGCATCATGGGAAACAGGATAATAGATCTGCTCATTGAGCTGAATAAAAAATATGGTAAGACCACGATAGTGGTGACCCATGATGAGAGCCTCTCAAGAATTCCGGCCCGCATAATAAAGATCATGGATGGGAGAATAATCAGTGACGTTCGTTAAGATAGCCTTCTTGAACTTATTGAACCGAAGATCAAGAACCATGCTGACCCTCCTTGCCATTGGGGTATCCGTGGCTTTTGCCATTTTACTGGTATCTGTCGCTGTTGGCCTGAACCAGGAAAATAATGCCGTCATTGATAAACAAACGAATTTCTGGATAATACCTGCGGGTTCAAGTGTTCTTGACCCGGTAACGAATTCTGAGAAGACCATGCTCGGCAATGCTCACCAGAGGATCGATGAAATAAAGTCATCTCCTGATGTGAAGTCTGCTGACCCTGTCCTTAATAAAGTGCTTTATGCTGCAAAAAAAGAACCTAAAATGGTTCTGGGCATGGGTGTCATTCCTGATGGTTCCGACACCTTTTCGCAGGAGGCTCTAACGCCGGGAGATCCTCATTTCTACGGGAATGACTGGACGCATGAAGTCGAAGTTAACGGGAAGCTATCAAAGTTGCTGGGAGTTGGAAAGGGAGATCTCGTTCATTTGAGTGCATATCCGGGGAACATTATGAATTCTACTCCTTTCAAAATAACAGGGATCGTTGATTCTGCCGAGTTTTCAAATGCCCCGGTGGTAATCTTGCACCTGTCCGAGCTCCAGGAACTCACAGGTAACCTGAAAGGGGACAGGGTAAACCAGATCACTGTAAGAGGAGAAAACGTTTTGCCACTCCTTCAGGCATATTTTCCGGATGCAGTAATCCTTTCTGAGGCAGAATACTATGCTCATACCCTTACGGACGACAAACGTGTCCTCGCAACCGCAACAGCCGTTACCCTTGTTTCTTTTATTATGGGGATACTGTTCATATCCAGCGCAATGATCTTTTCGGTCAATGAAAAGCAAAAGGAATTCGCCGTCATGAGGGCTATCGGGATCTCAAACGGGTCTATCATGAAAATCATATTTTATGAATCCATTATGATCTCGTTGTTAGGGGGCGCCGCCGGGGTATTGATGGGCATCATGGGCAGGTATGTTTTGAATGAGGCTATTCGTTCTTACTTTAATATGGATATTATTCTGTCCTCCAATCCATTAATTCCTTTGATGGTTTTTTCCGCGGCATTAATCGCGGGGATGATCTCAGGGATCGTGCCTGCAATTTCTGGCAGAAATGTAAATATAGCCAGCGTGCTTGGAGGTTAACGTGAAATCGGAATTACTGATGGACTTATTGAACAATTCCTCTCATGGGCTCATTGATATGATCCGCCGTGCGTCGAGGACTAAAATTCCCTCCGACCTGAAGGTGGTAATTTATTTTATTGTCCTGGCCCTATTGTTCGTGCTCGTTCCACCATTTGACGGCACCCCTATCAGAATAATTTTCGGGATACCCGCAGTGCTATTTTTCCCTGGGTATGTTTTGATCGCGGCACTTTTTCCGGGTAAGAACGATCTTGATCCAATTGAGCGCACGGCTCTCAGCTTCGGACTCAGCATTGCAATAGTCCCCCTGGTAGGCCTGGGATTGAACTTTACGCCATGGGGCATACGCCTCGTTCCAATAATAATAGTACTAACTCTTTTTATCCTGGCAATGACCGTTATTGCCCTCTTCCGGCGCCTCAAGCTTGCGGAAAATCAGAGGTTTGATGTAAATCTGAAGGAAATTTATAATTCGATCAAAACCGAAATTGTCCATAAACCCGAGAACCGCGTTGATAAAATTTTAACTGTCGTTCTTATCATATCCATCATAACATCTCTCTTTATGGTGGTTTACGTTATTGCCACCCCAAAACAGGGCGAGAAGTTCACTGAATTCTATCTTCTTGGCCCAGGTGGAAAAGCCGAAGGATACCCGGCAAACCTCACCGTTGGAAAGACTGATTCGGTCATCGTCGGGATAGTTAATCACGAATATGAAAACGTCAACTACACGCTCAGGGTCGAAATTAATGAGGACATCCTGAAGGAAGAGCAAATCCAGACCGCTTATAATCAGACCTGGGAGCATCAGGTCAACTTTACGCCCAGGCATGCAGGCACAGAGCTCAAGCTCCAATTCCTCCTTTTTAAGAACAATAATTTTACCCAGCCCTACAGGGATACCCATCTATGGGTTGGGGTCAGTTCAGGCTGAATCTTGTAATAATTTTGTTCTTCCCGTGCTCAACCTGCTCTATCACTACGTTTTTCCCTGTACTTTTTGTGATTATGCACGCTATCATACTGCAGAAGGAACAACCCACTGCGCATATGCCGGGGGCTTCTACGGAAACCTTCTCGCACAGGTTCAGGTACAGCGGGTTATTTATAATAACGGTTATATCACCGCTTCCTTTCGCCACCTCAACGCTATCGGCAAGCTCAAGCCCTTTAGCCAGCACTTCATTCAAAGCCCCGTATATATCGCTAAAGTCTGCGCCCTCTTTTTCTGCCATCTTCATCATAGAATACCCAAGCGGGACGAGCACCAGGGCAGTACTTTGGCCTAAATTAAATGTCCTCCGGAGGGCTTCACCTCGCGGCATATTTCCGGGTTTGAGCGGAAGTACGACCCTGATCTCATCATCAAACATTAAATAAATTCCTTTAGAATGTATTTGGAGTTCCTGGATGATATTATTTATTACTATAAGGCTGGATAGATTGCTTTTCTCGAGTATCTCTTCACGCACGAACTTCTCAGGCGCGAGAAAAAGGGACAGGATACCAAGATAAGTGGTACCCAGCCCTGCGAATAGAAGGATCGATGCAAGAGTGGTATTGTTATGGGTGAAATAAGAGATAGCAAGCGTGGCCGCCCCGAAAGCGATAAGCGCATAGCCCGTGTTCCTGTACTCATTTTTTTTTGCCCGGCTGCGTTCTTTTCTCAGCCTTTCGACCTCCCGCTCCGACTCTGCCAGTCTTTTTTCTAAAAATGAGTTTTCCATCCCTGCACCGCCTTATCGATAATTAGTTCCGGCCTTTCACCCGGTCGTGCCTCCATTACTTTTACACTTTTAAGACGCTTGAATTTTTCAATTTTTTTCTGTAATCTCATGTATTCAATATAATGTTCTTCAAGCTCAAGCACATCATATTCCTTGAAAAGAACGGGTGATGTAACGATCACAAGAACCCGATTCCCGTAATATGTCGCAAGGCGCACGCTGTCAAGCACCGGCACTTCATACGCAAGGTCCGTAATTATCGCGATCAGTGAAGGTGTCTTTGAAAACTGGATCAGATGCTTTATGGCACGGTATATGCCCTGCGACTCCATAATCCTTGAGTGTTCAGAACCCTCGATAAAAAACGGCGAAAGAATAGAATGGAAGCGATCTCCATTGGAGGATCTCAACTTTCTTTCAAATTCCTTTATCTCCCCGGCATCCATGGCCAAGGTACACGGTTTACTCGTCTCAGGGACCAGAGAAAAGAGATCTCTTGATATTTCAAACGGGTTCTTCCCACTTTTTATCAGGCATTTGTTGGTGATGCGATCATGGGTGAATGTGATCACGCCTGTTGGCTGGTTGTCCCTGGCCGCCTGCTGCGTCAAATAATTTGCTATCCGAATTGCATAGTCAAGGTTATCCTGGCCATCCATCTTGCTGTGATCCACCAGAACGAACATCGAAAGCCCCGTATCAGATTCAAACTCTTTTGTGAACATGCTATTAAGCCGCAAACTTGTTTTCCAGTCTATATGCCTCACATCGTCTCCGGGCATATAATTCCTGATCTCCGCAACTTCGGTTCCCATGCCTTTTTGCCTCAACCTGCCGCTTCCGTACTGTGTGGAAATATAGTGGGCCAACATGGATTTTCTCGATAGGACAGGCGGATAAATACTTACCTCGATATGGCTTTCAATATCAGACCTGTGCCTGAACATCCGAAGATTGCTTTCAATATCAAGATGCGATCTTGAGAACGAATAAGTTCCGCGCCCGGTTGCTTTCAAGCAGTATGAAAAATGGTGCTGGGTTTTTTCAGGGTTGATATTCTGGCCCGCATCCCCTGAGATGAAGGTAAACGATTCGGGATATAAATCCTGAAAATGAACTTTCTTTAGATTTCTGGCATTTATTTTCAGGTCTACCTCAACATCCAGCAGGTTATCCATATGAATTTTTGTTTTGCCTACCTTTCTTACGACCGATGCATTGAGAGCATCAAGGGCTATCAGAAAACTTACCAGATCGAAAAATACCGCGAGGGCAATGACTGCGCCAGGGGCGTAAAAGAGAGGATTTGATGTTATCAGGCCTAACAGTGTAAAAATGAAAACAAATATAGCTGAATTTTTTCCTGTTGGTTGAAATTGCATTTACAAGACTTCCACACTGTCTAAAGCGTCCTGAATAACGTCGTTAACTGAGACTCCGCCAAACTCCGATTCCGGGGAAAGTATGAGGCGGTGCCGGAGTACAGCAGGGAGAAGATGCTTAACGTCGTCCGGGATAACGTACGACCTGCCCTGGATCGCAGCTAAGGATTTTGAGGCATTTAAAAGGGCAATGGATGCCCTGGGGCTTGCTCCGATCAGAAGATCTTTATTATTTCTCGTTTTCAACACAAGGTTCCGGATGTAGATCAAAACTTTCTCGTCTATGTACACCTTTTTCACGGCATTTATCAATCCAGTGATCTCAGCAGGGGAACTGACTTTCTTAATTTCATTGAATAAATCCTTGTCCTTGCGCACCAGTATTTCAAGCTCTTCTTTTTCATCAGGGTATTTCACCTCAAGCTTGAACAGGAACCTGTCTATCTGTACCTCTGGAAGCGGGTATGTACCTTCAAGATCTATGGGATTCTGCGTGGCTATGACCATATAAGGCCTCGGGACAGGGATGGTCTTCCCTTCAAGCGTGACCTGGCGCTCTTCCATACATTCAAGAAGCGCGGATTGGGATTTAGGCGATGTCCGGTTGATCTCATCCGCCAGTACGATATTGGCGAACACAGGTCCTTTCCGCAGCTCAAAGGTGCCGGTCTTTTGATTGTATATGTATGTGCCTGTAATGTCCGCAGGCATGATATCGGGCGTGAACTGTATCCTCTTGAAATCACAGCCAAGTGCCGATGCAAATGTTTTTGCAATAGTCGTTTTCGCAACGCCGGGATAACCTTCCATCAGAATGTTGCCCTCTGAGAGAAGACTTATGATAAGGTGATCGATCAGGTCGTTTTTCCCCACGATGATCTTATTCACTTCATTAAAGATCGCCTTGGCGGTGCGCTGTATCTCTATGAACTTAGTTCCCGTGTTCATTTATTTATTTCCTCGGATCCTGTTTCTAAAAAGCATGAACCTTCGTTTATCCCAGTTCTTCCTGCTCAATATTTCTGAAATAATGGTATCTTCATCCGGATCAAACCTGTATTTTGTGGTTTTGGTTTTAAGCTTACTAATCTCGTCTCTTTTCATATATATAAATGCCAGGGATATAACTACTGCTGCAAACAGGTACTGAAAGGAGGGATTGTTTCGTATCATGTAATTAAAAGCCGGTATAGGCGGCATGCGTACGGTTTCGTCAAAGCCCACGAATGGTCTTTCCTCAACAAGTTTCCCAAGGAGTAGCCTGTTGTCCTGCATTGGAAGCATACTGTTAATGAAAATACTTGGGTCTGATATCACAACGATCTTTCCCTGCCCGAAGGCGAGATCCGCTATTACCGGATAACTTTCCCTTTCGCGATCTGATTGCGCCCATCTGGAGTCGTTCTTTGAAAGCCAGCTGAATCGGCTTGTATTTGCAAGCACGCTGATAGATCCATTCGTGATCACAAGGGATGTAGGATAATTCAAGGTGATGTTGCTCACATTTTCGATGTTCGCTTTTACCACTGCCAGTGTGGAGTTTTTCCAGAAACTCACGTCATCCTGGAGCAGCAGGCCGGAAAAGGATACGGACGTAGTTAATCTGTTGAGGAGCTGGTTCCCTGTGCCAAAGTCATCTGAGAGAACAAGGAGCCCGCCCGACCTTACAAATTTTTGAATGATCTCTATGTCCTTTTCTGAAAAATTGCTTCTCGGCCCAAGAACAACAAGCGCCGATCCATTGGGTTTCAATAAGGTGAGGTCCTGGCGGGCAGGCATTGAGATTACCGTATGGTTCTCAGATATGAGATCTTTGATCTTCGTGGCTCCATTCCAATCAGGATTGTAGGTGCTGAAGTCTTCGCCATTCTCGGAGAACCTGAAGAAGGCTATGAGCAACAGGACAGATACGACCAAGATCAATATTTTTCCGTTTATTTTATTCATTTTTTGATATTTTATAAATTTTTTTAAGCAGATCCAAAGTTTTCAAAGCCATATCTTCATTCATTTTATTGCTGCTGTACATGGCGAGCTCATAGACTTCGGTCAGTTCCTTGAACTCATTGGCGTATTCAAGCGCGCTTTTTTTTACAAGGTCATAGAACTCCCTGGGGGTTTGCTGCTGCGTGACCTTGATCCCTGAAACTGCCGAAATGCAGTCTTTCGCGCTCTTGAAAGAAATTGAGATGGATTCCCTGTACCACCTTTGCCTGATAAGGTTGTCCAGATGAGCCAATATCTCCTCCTGCTGTACCTTTGCACGAGGCTCTTCCTGTTCAATTTCTTCTTTTACAGGTTCAGTTGCGATCGATGGCTCTTCGATTTTCTCAGATTTGCCGAACCTTGCTCTAATCGAAGAAACAAGGGCTTCAATCTGAGGTATGCGAACTTTTTCCTTTCCCAGGTAGAGGATACCTGAAAGTACGGCCAGTGCGAGCATCAGGAATATGATATTTTTATAGAATACAGGATTAGTCTTTATCTCAACTGGCATTGAATTTTCAGAGGGTAATAACGAGGATTCTCCATTAAATCTGATCATAATGAGATGATTCCCAAGACTCACATTTTTTGCCATCCAGTAACTAAAAGAAAAGTTCCCATTATTTACAATTGCTGTGCCGATTTCCCTCGAATCGAACTGGACTGAAATATTGGAAGCAGGAACTCTACGATTCTTAGAGGTCAAAAGATTCCCTGTAATATTCAAATAATCATTCTGATAAACCATCTTGGGCCCCGCTATTGAAAGCGTGGTATTTGTCTGCATCACTTCTATCTCAGTTGCATTTCCTGATCGTATGAGCGGCTGAGCAGATGGGATGAAATCCGAACCAATTCTATGCACCCCGTTTTTTATATTGGGAACTGTAAAATTGTACTTATATGAACCATCTTCATCAGTTTTCACATTCGTGAATGTCTGGTTATCGATCGAGATAACAATATCTGCATCTGATATGCCGGATGCATTCCTAGTGAGAAGATTTCCTGAGATCGACAGGAAATCACCAAACACCAAATAATTTGCATTTGAATTAACGCTAAGCATGGTGTCGGCTGCAATCACATTTATTGTGGTCATATTGGTTGCTCCAAGAAGCAGTGGATCAGATGAATTGAAATCTGCACGCACCGTATGCTTGCCTCCCCTAATCATCGAAATTTTGAAATCGTATCTATATGTTCCATTATTGTCGGTTTTCACGTTTACTATGGTGCCGTTATCTATGGAGATCATAATGCTTGCCTCAGCCACCCGGGACGCATTTTTTGCTGTCAGATTTCCTCTCAGGCGCAGAATGTCTCCAAATTCTCCATATTCTGGTTTTGCATCGATTGTTATGCCAGTAACCGATGGCTGGATGAAAAAAGTGCTCTTAGCTGCAGATGATAACAGAGGCTCATCATAAGGTACGAACTCTGCATAGACGGTATGGTTTCCGGGTTTTGCACCGGGTATTTTGAATGTATAGTTGTATTTGCCTTTTTTATCAGTGGTGAGACTGGTAAAAGTCTCATTATCTAATTTCACGGCCATTGTTGCATCGGGAACGCCTGAACCATTTCTTGGCAGGGTCAGGTTCCCGGTGATACTTATCGTATCCCCGAATTCGCCGCCCGGAGGAGCGACCGAAAGCTTTGTAACGGTGTCGTCGAAAAGGGTTAACTCAACGGGGCGCCATCTTTTCTGGATCTCTTTAATGGTATTATTGAAGGTAGATAATCCGGTCTCGTATCGAGTGATATTCACACCGGGAAACCGTGCGACTGCGTCCATGATCTGTGCCTGCTGCAAAGAACTCAGGTTCCCGATGACCTCCCTGGCACTGATGGCTATCTGGATAGCTTTATCAGTCTGGTTGTTCTCATATGCAGCTTTCCCTTCATCATAGAGAGCACGCAACCGATTTACATCTTCGGTGCTTAAATTCAATGAACCTGCGCTTCCTTTTAACTCCCCGTACACGTCGCCGTCAATCTGAACTAAAATATTGTCATTCTCTCGAAGTAAGCGCAGATATTCATCAAAATTCTCTTTGGCATCCTTGATATTGCCCTTGTTCAGTGATATGAAAATCTCTGACCTGTAGAGAAGAAGTTCATTGATGATCGACAACTGCTGCGCAAGGAGGTTTGAATTCGAGACCGTGACGTTGCTCGGGTTTATATGAGAGGGTAAGCCCCCGGAAGCAGCCGCTATCATTCCAAGAATAATTAAGATCAGTAGAAGGTTTGAGCGCAGTATCAGGATCTTACCTGACCTCTTCACATTTCCCATAGGATTATCCGATTATCTTCAATACTTTTTCTGCAACTATGATCGAGAAGCCTATTGCCCCGATCAGCACCACCCATTTCAACCTCTGTTTCCATTCGGGCTTGAAATTGAACGGCGCGGTGATTTCAACAAGCACGAGGAAGCCTATCAGGTTCAAGACAAAAAATATCTCAATGTCCAGACTGTTGACTATTATAAGGAAGAAGAGCACCATGAACATCCATGCAGAGAGGAGATACACGAATCTGTGCTGTCTTGGGATCGATACCATTGTAGTGGGATATGCTTCCAGGATATTATAACTTTCTCAAAGAATGCATAAAAATATCTGCAATGCAAGCGTTGCATCGCTGTATGATCGCGCTTCGGAACCTTGCATATAACAGGTTCAGGACATTACTTTCGATAGCAGGCATAGCTATAGCCGTAATTTCCATTATACTTCTGGGTTCTATTGGCAACGGGCTCCTTATAACAGGTGAAAAGACCCTTGAAAAGAGCAGCATGCAGATGTGGATGACCGGCAAGGCCCTTGATCTTGAGTCGCAGTACTCCGGCGGTACGGAAGGAAAAATAGCAGATGCCCATAATCTTGAGAAGGAGCTTTTAAAGAACAGCAATATTAAAAGAGCGATTCCCGTGCTGACCGAGATAGTGTATGCTTACAGGGAAGGGGCAGAACCGAAAGCTGTATTCGGTCTTGGGATCGAAGAAACCAGCGGCAGTTTTGTCTCAATTCTGCAGGGGGAAGGTCTCACAGGCGATACGCATTACAACAAAGGGCTGTATAGCGGTCCCTGGGTAAGTGAAATACTGCTGGATGAAAGGGCTGCAAAGCTCCTGGGAGCAAATATCGGCGATACTCTTAATATCGGAAAAACGGTCATAGAGGCGCGCAAACAGAAATTCAAGGTAGTCGGGCTTACCAATTCGATGTCAAGCTTCAGCTCAGGCCCCATGCTCGTTTTTTACCTCTCAGAGCTTCAGGACATTTCCGGGAACAATTATTATGATACCGTGAATCTCATAATGCTCAGGCTGAAAGACCCTACCAAAGCCGAAGATACGCAGAAACAACTGGAGGCACAATACCCGGACTATACCGTGAGCACGAACCTGAATCTCCTGAAAAAGATAGTGAAGCAGAATTTCCCTATACTGGCAAGCGCATTTTCTATCGTTGTCCTGGCAGTGATCATGGGAGCCATTCTCATGGTGAACACGGTGCTTTTGTCCCTGAACGAAAGAAAGAACGAGATAGGTATCTTAAAGGTAATGGGTTTCATGCGGTGGTCCATATTCAAGTTTGTGGGATCCGAAGGCTTCCTGGTATGCATAATTGGCGGGATCACGGGAGTTTTGCTCAGCATTCCACTTTCAGGGATGCTGAACATGATCGTCTATAAAGTGGCGGGATTCAATAACCTTGTACTGATCGATAATACCTATATTTACATGGGCATGGCCGTCGCGATCATCACAGGACTCCTGACGAGCTTCCTTGCCGTAATGCAGATAAGCCGGATGAAACCTGCCGAATTGATAAGGGGGACATAATAAAATTGAGCCGGTAAACCGGAAGCTATAGGCATAGTGCATTATAAGTAAACCAGGTAAATGTCCAAAATCACATCTAGAGATAACCCTAAATACTTTTGGATAAATAAATATTAAGAGGGATAACCTTGTGAAAAATGTACCAAAGATTACCGCGATTCTCCCTGCCTTTAACGAGGAGGTCTCTATCGGCAGCATGGTGCTGCGCTCAAGACAGCATGCCGACAGGGTAATAGTCGTCGACGACGGCAGCACGGATAATACTGCAGAGGTGGCAAGGCTTGCAGGAGCAGAGGTCATCAGGCATCCAAAGAACCTGGGAAAGGGATGGGCGCTGAGGACGGGGTTCGGGGCTGTGAACGGGGCGGATATCATAGTCACCATGGACGCGGAAGGCAGGCCTGAAAGGATACCGGAGATGGCCAATGCCATAAAAAATGAGTGTTATGATATAGTGATCAGTTCAATACCCCGCAATAAATCTTCAGGTAATGAAAATCTTTTTTTCCTGAATAGAAATAAACCTTACAATAAAAAAGAAGAATTTCTTGCCCTCTCAGCGAAATCATTAA
Organism: Candidatus Methanoperedens sp.; assembly: GCA_027460535.1. Classification (NCBI taxonomy): domain Archaea; kingdom Methanobacteriati; phylum Methanobacteriota; class Methanomicrobia; order Methanosarcinales; family Candidatus Methanoperedentaceae; genus Candidatus Methanoperedens; species Candidatus Methanoperedens sp. Next base: position 19,864 of record JAPZAR010000009.1, on the reverse strand, counting down.
GCAAGATCGATCTAACTATCTTAAATGGATCGTCTATTAAGAACATATTATCCCAGGCTGAAAGGAGCCAGATGAAGATAAAATACTTATATTCCGGAAAAGAACCCAATTTCAGCCAGCTCAAAGGTTATAATATTGGGGTCGTGGTCCCGGCATTCAATGAAGAACTGCTGATAGAAGATACACTCCGGGGCATCCCGGAATACGTCAAAAGGATCTACGTGATCGACGACTGCAGTACCGACAGGACACCTGAGATCGTAGGGGGCGCCTCCGACCCCAGGATCGTATTTGTCCGCCACGATAAGAACCGCGGTGTCGGCGCGGCCATTGTCTCGGGTTATAAACTGGCCCTTGAGGATGATATGGACATCGTGGCAGTCATGGCAGGGGATGACCAGATGGACCCCGAGCAGCTTCCCCGCCTGCTCATGCCCATTATAGAGGAAAGGGCCGATTATACCAAGGGGAACCGGCTGATAAGCAAGGAGTTCCGCCATGGAATGAGCAAATGGAGGTTCTTCGGGAATGCGATGCTTACGATGATCACGAAGATAGCGACAGGATACTGGCATGTGATGGACCCCCAGAACGGCTATACGGCAATATCCAGGCGGACGCTTGAGATACTGAACCTGGATTCCATCTATCCCTATTACGGGTACTGCAACGATCTGCTTGTAAAGCTCAATACATTCGGGATGAGGGTAGAAGACGTGGTGATGCCAGCGCGATACGGGAGGGAGAGATCCAAGATAAAATACAGCAGATACATCCTGAAGGTTGCCCCGATGCTCTTCAGGGGGTTCCTGTGGCGCCTCAAGACCAAGTACATAGTGCTGGATTTCCATCCGCTTGTGTTCTTCTATGTGGCAAGCATGGTACTTCTGCCTGCAGGAATGCTGCTCAGCCTGTGGATATTGGTTCAGAAGCTGTATCAGAATCCGGTCTCCCAGAACCTCCCGCTGCTTGCGGTATTTATTGATCTCATGGGGTTGCAATTCCTTCTGTTCGCAATGCTCTTTGACATGCAGGCTGATAAGAGCAGGAGCGGAACGGTTTAAACGCTATTTTCTTGCTTTTCTCCGGGAAATGAGGCATGCCAGTACACAGATCGCTATCACAGCGAACCCGACGGCCTCCGCGACGAAATCAAAAGAGAATTCAGGATGTATAGATCTCCTGAACATGATCGTGAAATAATCGATCCAGTTATCCGGGGGAGTACCATGCGGTAAGCCCCATCCGAAGAGGGGCCAGAGAAGAAGCGCAGGCTGTGTCCAGAGGCGGTCTTCCAGCAGGTGGAGGAGGGAAGCGCCCGAAATGAGAAGGATGCGAGCATCCCCGTGATCCCTGAATCTTATTAATCCTGCAACTGCGAGGATAAGAACGAATGCGAGAGTATGGGCAATGAGATGCCCGCTGGCAAGAGAATACGGGAAAAGAACTCTTCCGACCAGTTTATCAATAATATCCGGCAGTACCGCGCCCAGAGCCACGTACCAGTAATTGATATGGTTCCTGAATCCGGGAACAAGATATCCGAGGATGAAAAAAAGCGCAAGTGTGACGCCCAGGTGCCCGAAGAGGAACATGATACCAATCAGGAGTTATGACCAGAAAAATGCTTTCAAGACCATATGCTGCAACAGGTTCATCAGGAGTGAATAATTTTATTGATACCGCGCATATTGGACTTCATCGCTCTTGGAAAAGGGTGGTTATAGATTGCATGGTATAATGGAACTTTACGCTTTCAAGTTTCCGCTCCCTCTGCTCCACAGTGGCGCCCCACCATGACGCTGGCAGAGTACTTCAAGGCAGAGAAGCTGCCTCCGCGCTTTGCCATGATGCGCCACGACTTCGACCGCAACCTGAAACGCGCTGAACACGGCGAGGGTGGAGCAGAAATTCAGAATAAGATATTAATAATATCCATGCATAATTTAATCCATGTGTGTTTATCTCAGGTATAATAAAAGAAATGTGAGGAAATATGCAAATAATTGAAGATGTTGCGCACGTTCTCAACATAAGCAAGGAAAAATTGGAAATCGAAAGCATTAGAACCTTTCTGGAAAAGGAATTGAGAAATATAGAGGCGGAAATATACAAGATCGGTTCAAAGCATGGGATAAAATCAATTTTTGAACTGGATGAAAAGTTAAAAACGGGGGAGATCAAAGAAGAAGATATGATGGAAGACTTTATGGAACTTGATTATCTCGAATCCCGAAGAGATGACCTGTTAAAGGCAATGGAGAAAATTAGGTGGCAGAAATCCTTAAACTGAAAAGAATTGTTGATACCGAGTACAGTGATATTACAATAGATTCGAATATTTATCATGATAAGCTAAGGGTATTTTTGAAAGACGGCTCTATCGCTGATATCTGGTTCTCAACAAAGATACCCGGACGTTTCTCGTATCACTGGGAAAGAAGGCAAATCAACGGGAAGATGTATCGTCCCCTGACCCACGCTGGAAAGGAGTTTCTACCTACCCCAAACATTTCCATAATGGTTCACAAAACAATGCAGAAGAGAGCAGAATAAATGACGACCAGCTTCAGGTATTCGTGAATTTATGAATTTAATAAAAAAGATGTTAGAATTAGAAGAATAAATGAATATCCAAAAAACCTTGTAAAAGAGGAAAAAGACTAATGCCCCTCGACTTCACCCTCCATAAATTCCGCTCCCTCTGCTCCGCTGTGGCGCAGCACCCTGACGCTGGCAGCGTACTTCCAGGCAGAGAAGTTGCCCCCGCGCTTTGCGATGATGCGCCAGGACATCGACCGCAAACCCATGAGCGCGCTGAACACGGCGAGGGTGGAGCGGGAGCTGGGGATAAAAGCGACGTATTATTTCAGGATGAATGTTTTCCGTCCTGAGATCATGCGCGAGATAGAAAGTGTGGGCCATGAGGTCGGGTATCATTACGAGGTGCTGGGGAAGGCGAATGGGGATTGAAATATCCCAAGACGGCATGAGGTCTACGATGCTCACTAATTCGATACCTTATACTAAAGATTTATAGTGGTCTGAATCATAACTTATATATCCTTGTTTTATATAGAAGTAATTCATAGCAAGATAACCAGAAATAAACAAACTGAAGAGAATAAACAATAATGAGACAATTTAATAATGAATTATTAGATGAGATTAAAAAGAGGATTATTGAAAAAGTCCATCCTGAAAAGATTATTCTTTTTGGTTCACATGTGTGGGGTAAACCTGAAGAATCAAGCGATATAGACCTATTTGTTATCCTTCCCCATTCAGATCAACCATCTTATCGGCGAGCAAGAGTTATTTATGAAGTATTGCAGGGTATAAAATATCCTATCGACATTATTGTGCAGACTCATGATGAGGTTGAAAAGAATAAATTGGTAAGAACATCACTTGTAAATAATATTCTATCCAAAGGTAAAGTATTATATGGATGATCCAAGGATCAATGAAGTAGTTCAATGGCTTATAAAAGCTGAACATGATATTGGTTCGGCTCGTCGTCTCCTAAGTGGTGATATTCCCTACCTTGATACCGCTGTATACCATTGCCAGCAGGCTGCCGAGAAATCTTTGAAGGCATATCTGACCTTAAAGGATACACCTTTCCAAAAGATCCATGATCTTTCATTCCTGGTCGAACAGTGCAAGGAATTAGATATTGAATTTGAACAAATCATGGATATTTCTTCCATTTTGACACCTTATGCCATCGCTTTTAGGTACCCTGGAGATGTAATTCAGCCAGATCCACAAGATGCGGATGAAGCATTAAGATTAGCTGTTGAAGTGTTTGATTTTGTCCTTAACAAAATGCCTGACGACGTAAAAAAAGCGCTTTTAGAACAAAAAAGATCATAACAATCGTTGAAATATCCAGATAAGGAGCTTAAAAAATGTTTAGGAAAAGCAAAGAGATCTGAACCAGAGCTACCTTATGCCCCTCGATTTTACCCTCTCCAAATTCCGCTCCCTCTGCTCCGCAGTGGCGCAGCCCACGCTGGCGGAATATTTCCAGGCAGGGAAGCTGCCCCCGCGCTTTGCCATGATGCGCCACGACATCGACCGCAAACCCATGAGCGCGCTGAACACTGCGAGGGTGGAGCAGGAGCTGGGGATAAGGGCGACGTATTATTTCAGGATGAATGTTTTCCGTCCTGAGATCATGCGCGAGATAGAGGGTATGGGGCATGAGGTGGGGTACCATTACGAGGTATTGGGGAAGGCGAATGGGGATCATGGGAAAGCGATAGAGATGTTCGGGAGGGAGTTGAAGGAGTTCAGGAAGGTATGCGATGTCAGGACGATTTGTATTCATGAGGAGATGGTTTTTAATTAGTGATCGAATAATTGAAAGGAGCACCTAATTGAGAATACTAATAGATATCGGGCATCCGGCACATGTTCATTTTTTCAAGAACACTATCTGGGCTCTCGAAAAGCATGGGCATGAGGTAATGGTCACAGCACGGGATAAGGATGTAGCTATTGACTTGCTTAAAGCATATAATATTCCACATATAGTTCTGACCACTATGGGGAGGGGAAAGATTGGACTAATGAAGGAATGGCTAATTCGAGATTATAAACTACTAATTCTTGCAAAAGAATTTAAACCAGATATCTTAACAGGAATACTTAATCCATGCGCAGCCCATGTTTCCAAATTGCTCGGCAAAAAAGCGATTATCTTTAATGACACGGAGCATGCAACTTTCGCCGAGGCGATCACATATCCGTTTACAGATGTCATCATTACACCATCCTGTTTCAAAAAGAGCCTGGGTAAAAAACAAGTTCGATACAATGGCTATCATGAACTCGCTTATTTGCACCCGGATTATTTTAAACCAGACCCTGCTGTTCTTGATGAGCTTGGACTGAGCAAAGAGGATATATTTATCATTTTGCGATTTGTTACCTGGGGCGCGAGCCATGACGTCGGGCAGCATGGCATACAAAATAAAATAAGATTGGTTAAGGAACTGGAGAAATATGGTCGAGTGTATATCACCTCTGAGGGGCGGCTGGATAATGAGTTAGAAAATTATAAGATTAAAGTTCCTCCTGAGAAAATACATGATTTATTGTATTATGCCACTTTGTATATGGGAGAGGGGGCAACGATGGCTACTGAAAGTGCAATATTGGGCACTCCTGCAATTTATGTTTCATCTCTTGCAGGGACAATGGGTAATTTCATCGAACTTGAACAAAAATATGGGCTAATGTTTAATTATAATGATTCCGATATAGCAATAAAAAAGGCGGTCGAACTTATACAGAAGCCAGAGATAAAAAGGGAATGGAACGAGAAACGAGAGACGTTATTAAAAGACAAAATAAATGTGACTGGATTTATGGTTCGGTTTTTAGAAGATTTTCCCATGAGTCTTGAAAAAATAAAAGATGAGATATTAGGTTAGCATGTGTGGCATCAATGGATTCAATTGGAAAGATACAGCTCTAATTGAAGATATGAACGGAGTAACCAAACATAGAGGTCCAGATGACAAAGGGATTTATGTCGATGAGAAGACCTCATTAGGTCATGTCCGACTTTCGATAATTGACTTATCCGAAAAAGGCCATCAACCGATGTCTAATGAAGATGAAACGATATGGATAACCTATAATGGAGAGGTTTATAATTTTCAAGAGTTAAGATCTGACCTGTTGAAAAAAGGGCATGTTTTTAAAAGCAACACAGACACTGAAGTAATAATTCACGCTTATGAGGAGTACGGTTTAAACTGTGTAAATCAATTTAATGGCATGTGGGCTTTTTGCATATATGATAAAAACAAAGATATTTTGGTTTTAAGCAGGGATCAATTTTCTATCAAGCCTCTTTATTATTATATAGAAAACAATAAATTTATTTTTTCCTCTATGATCACTGGAATCTTATGTCATGACATTATAACCGCTCCAAATGAGAGAGCGATAATGGAGTATCTGGCGTTCAACCTTGAAGATCATAAACAATATACATTTTTCGAAAATATCTACTCGCTGCCACAAGGCAGTACACTGACATACGATCTTAAAACCAATCATCATCATATCCAGCAATGGTATCATTTAAAATTTAGAAACGTGAAAAATGATGGAGTCATTCGAGATAAATTTATAGAAAGTGTCAGGTTAAGAACAATATCCGATGTTCCTATAGGCAGTTGTTTGAGCGGTGGAATTGATTCCTCTGCAATAGTATGCACTCTGGATACTATTTTAAAAAATAAATTTTTTACATTCTCTCTTGTTGCACCGGGAAGCTCGAAGGATGAGAGTAAATATATCAAGGAGGTTGGAAGAAATACAAATACGCAACAATTTTTCACTACGATAAACGTTGATGATTTTCTAAAGGAAGTGGACGACTTTATTATTGCGCAAGAAGAGCCAGTAACAGGATTAAGTCCTTATGCCCAATATCGCGTAATGAAACTTGCCCATGAGCAAGGTGCAAAAGTGCTCCTTGATGGACAGGGTGGAGATGAAATATTTGCAGGATATGTATATTATTTTAGTTATTATTTTTATGAATTATTTAAAAAATATAAATGGCATACGTTGATTAAAGAAATGGTGCTATATATAAAAAATTTTAAAAATGTTTATCCACACTCAATGCTTGCATTTTTGTTCCTGCCCGGATCGTTGAAATATATCTTCTGGAAAACATTTGACAAAAAATGGATAAACCATGAACTGCTCGAAAAAGTATGTGTCGATAAAGACCCACGCTGGAAAGCCATGAACCTTAATGATAGCCTTAGATTAACACTTTTTTCTACAGCGATCCCACATCTTTTGCGATGGGAAGACAAAAACTCTATGAGGTGGAGCATCGAAAGTAGAGTTCCATTTCTGGATGTTGGGCTTGTAGAATCAGCAGACTCTCTGCCTTCAGAACAAAAATTACGCAATGGAGAAACAAAAGTGGTTTTTAAAAGGGCTATAGATCATCATATTCCAGATATGATAAGAAATAGAACGGATAAAATCGGATTTGAAGCCCCGGTAGATGATCTTTTCAGGAATGAAAAGATTGTAGAATTTTGTAACGAAATTATTTATTCTGAAAGTTTTAAGAACAGACCTTATTGGAAATGGAATGATGTTGAAAAAATATTTATTAGTCATATTCAAAATAAAAAGAACGCAGGAGATACAATTTGGAAGTGGATAAATTTGGAGATTTGGTTGAGGGAGTTTTTCAATGAGCAAAAAATCAGTAGAGTCAAAAGTTAATAAAAGTCTACTATTTGTTTCCCATAGTTATAGTACATTTGTTAAGGATCAAATAGAACAAGTATCGGATCATTTTGATAACGTAACTATTTTGTCCAGATATAATCCAATTTCGGAGATCTCGAATATCTTACCTATACATAGCTTGAGGCCATTTAAAAAGGCTTCGATAATTGATCTATCAGACAAGCCTTCTAATGTTAATGTAATAGTTACACCAATATTTTATGTACCTACTGATTCAGGATATAAAAATCTTGGAGAGAAGCATTTTAAAATAGTAGAGAGAAAAATAGAGAGGGATAACATAAGATTCGATTTAATTCATTCTCACTTTTTATGGTCTGCAGGATATGTTGGAGCAAAACTTAAGGAGAAATATAATGTACCATTTGTAGTTACTGCTCATGGCTATGATATTTATGATTTACCTTTTAGAGACAATGAATGGAAAGAAAAAATCAGATACGTTCTTGATTCTGCAGATTGTATTATAACGGTAAGTAATAGTAATCTGAAGTGCATTAGAGAATTAAATGCGAAAACACCAGTCCATGTTATACCAAATGGTTTCCGAAGCGATCTGTTTTACCCACAAGATTCAAAGGAATGCAGAAAAAAACTAAATCTCCCACTCGACCGAATGATATTATTGAGCGTTGGATGTGTATACGACGAAGTAAAAGGTGGAAAATATTTAATAGAGGCAATTAGAGAAATTGTAAAGCATAGAAAAGATATTCTATGCATTCTTATAGGCAGTGGAGAATTAAAAAATAAATTACAAAAACAAATTAAAAAAGCAGAATTGGAGAATTATATTATTCTCGCCGGAGGACGACCACATAACGAAATTCCAATCTGGATGAATGCCTGCGATATTTTCGTTTTGCCGAGTTTAAACGAGGGCAATCCTACAGTTATGTTCGAATGCCTAGGGTGCGGAAAACCATTCGTGGGAACAAAAGTTGGTGGTGTGCCAGAAATAATAATTTCAGAAGACTATGGGCTGTTAGCAGAGCCTGCAAACTCAAAAGATTTAGCGGAAAAGATTTTAATAGCTTTAGATAAGGATTGGGATTGCGAAAAAATAAGAGCTTATGCGGGCCGGTTTACATGGGAGAACATAACGAAGGAAATATTGATTATTTATCAACATGTGATTTAATCCACCATGAATGAAATAATGAAATTCGCCGTTTAATGGAAGTTTGGAATGGCACGAATCGACTGTAAACTAAAAATTGTGGCGATACTTTGCTTTGTGTTCATATCATTATCAACCCTAATAGCCTACACTAATCCAAGCAAAGATTTTGAACTATCAATTTATGAATCCACCCCAATTTCAGTATGGGTTCTCTTAATAATTAGCATTGCTGGTGGAGTGGCTATAATAGTTCATCAAGTTTATACGAAAGAATATAAATACGGTAACTTCTGGCAATTGGGATTTTTGATACTTATTTTAAGCAGAGTGACCTTACTTTACATTCCATTCATAAGGGGTTATTACACTTGGAACGGTGACAATATCTCACATATAGGATTTGTAAAGGATATTCTATTTACGGGTCATATTCCAAGCGATAATTTCTATCCTATTACCCATATTTTATTAACTATGCTTATATCTAGTTCTGGTGCGCCAATTGAGTTAATAGTAAATCACAGTACTGCGTTACTCTCCATTTTTTATGTAGTTTCTATATACCTACTTGCTACTACCGCATTGTCATCGAGGGAGGCACAGCTCTTATCTGTGGCAGCAATCGGTGGAGTTTTATTTAATGGTTATGATGTCTATCTTATGCCAAACGGGTGGTCTATACTTTATCTTCCACTCGTTTTTTTCTTATTCTTTAAATCTTTATTAAATAGATTTCCCTTAGAACATAAACTCTTGTTAGTCGTTACATTGGTATTATTCCCCTTTTTCCACCCACTATCTTCATTGATGCTCATTATAATGATATTAACAATTGGAGTTATAAGTTGTTTAATTCATATTATTGGAAATAAAAATGTTTTTTGGCATAACATTCCATATCTTTTTCCGATAACTTCCACATTCATTGTTCTCACAATTCTTCTTCCCTGGATATTATCATTTCAAGGATTTAAGATTAATATTCATCTTTTATATAATGCACTTACAACAGGGTACGGTCAAGACGTAATTGCTCAGATGGGAGAAAGATTGAATAAAATAAACGTTCATGGTCTTGATTTTGTAAATCTTATTCTTAAAATTATGGGAGATGACATTATATTTTTGGTTCTATCAATTATTGCTGCCATAATCTTATTTAAAAACCATGAAGAAAGAAAACGCAATAACAACTTATTGGTTTTTATTGGCATAACTTTCGTTGTAGGAATGATGTATGTGGCATATCTATTTAATATCATTCCAGGACTTGGAAATATCGGTTCGCAAAGATTACTAGCATATCTCGTGATTTTTACGCCGATATCAGCCGGGTTTACCCTTAAACATTTTATAAACAAAAAAAATTATATCTCAGCCATAGTTTGTATAGTTATAATTATGATGGCATCAATAATCAGCATACTTAGTTTATTTCCTTCTCCGTATATTTTGCAACCCAATGTTCAAGTTACGCAGATGGATATGTATGGAGTGAAATGGTTTGTAGATAATAAGGATCGAAAGATATCAGATACGGTGATTATGAGTCCAACGTATCGATTTGCAGATGCAATAATAGGAAGTAATGAAGTAAATAAAAGAACAGATATTAAACACTTTTCTCTACAGATTCCTGATCATTTTAATTATTACTTAAATAAATATATAGGTGAATCGTACACTGAAGATAAATACGCTGTGATTACAGAGTTTGATAAGACAATTTATGACACCGTATGGAAAGTAGTTGGAAGGTTTCATAAGGAAGATTTTGAAAAATTAGAGATGGATAAAACAGTTGATAAATTATATAATAATGGGGAGTTGAATGTTTGGTATGTCAGAGCAGTGTGAAACATGAATAAGAACGGAAACACAACAGAGTGGAATGGCTATAAAATAATGCAAAATGAGAAATTTATGAAAATATATTGTAAACACAAAAACTTTGAAATTCTTAAAATTGACAACACAATTGTTTATTTTCATATGCTTCCGATTTTTGGATATACATTTATGAAAATGCATTCTCCTGATTTAGAAAATATTCTAGTTACTATCCAGAAAGCTCAAACTATATGTAAAGAAAGGAATGCTGCTATTTTAGAAATATTGACTCCATATAAAGACAGTGCAATTGAAAAATCTATAGTAAAATCCGATGGAACATTTATTAAAAATCTTGACAGTCCTGAAGATTATCTCTGGACACATCTAAACAAAACAACAAGGAATTATGTTAGACAGGCCGAGAAAAAGGGTGTTACCATTGAATATGCAAAAAATGAAAATGATTTTAAGGACTGGTGGAAAGTATATGAGAGTACAGCAGGTATTAAAAAATTTAGTGCACAGCCACGTAGTTTGGTGTACGAAACATTCAAATATCCAGACATATCTCGTCTATTTGTAGCAAAAGTTGATGATAAAGTAGTCGCCGGGGCTTTTTTATTAATTGATAAAGTACCTTTATATTGGTTAGGAGCTACCGACTTGAGTTATATTAAAGATCGCCCTAACAACCTATTGCACTGGGAAATAATAAAATGGGCGAAAAAACAGGGATATCCTTACTATGATATGGGTGGCGCTGTTATAACTAAAGAACATGGACCAACAAAGTTCAAAAAAGGTTTCGGTGGAGAATATAGGCAATATTATATATACAGAATTCCGATTGGATTTATTAAGTCTAAAATAGTGGAAACGGCTCTAAAACTTTATAAGCAATAGAATGATAAAAAAATTATTTGTTACAATTGGATGCGACACGGATCCCTTAATTGAAGTCAATCAAAGAGCTATTTTTAATAAAGAAAGTGCTTGGGATGATGTTATTCAATCTGTTATCAGATTAAAAGAAGAGATAAAAACATTTGAAGACGAACAGAAAAAACCTCCAAAAATTATATGGTATCTTAGATCCGATCATCAAATAAATATAATATGGGGAGATTGGTGCTATCCTGTAAGAGAATATGTATCATTGTGGAATGAATTTGAAAAATCTGGAGATGAAATAGGTTGGCATCCTCATCTATGGAAATTAAATGAAATAAAAAATATATGGTATCAAGAAATAAAAGATAAAAATTGGATATCCCATTGCCTTGAGAAAGGCTACAAAGAAATTTCTAAAATTTTCAGAGTCAAAAGTACAAGAATGGGTTGGGATTTTCATAATAATTACACAATGAACATATTAAACTCTCTTGGTATCTTGAATGATCTCTCCGCTATTCCGGGGATTAAAAACAATGGCACTATTGATAATATATATGATTGGAAAAACACATCAAGATATCCTTATTTTCCATCAAAACATGATTATAAAATCGAGGACAGTGACCCCTCTAATAATCATAAAATTGTGGAAATTCCAATAACAACTTATCCTATACCATTCTATTTACGTGTTCTAACGAGAAAAGGAATTATAGCAGCAAATATCGCAAAACATCCATTATTTTTTAAAAATGCAATTAAAATTGTCGTTAATCGTAATGAAGAAGAAGCCTTCTTGTCTACATATTTTCATCCCTCAGACATTAAAGACGAGAAGGGGCTATTTTCGTTAAATAACTTTAAGAGAAATCTAAACAACATTGTAGAAATTGCAAGGAAAAAGAAATTAGAAGTTTTATTTATAACTCCTCAAGAGTTAGGAGAACGGTATGATACAGTTGCTTAGGATTGTATATGAGTTTTATCCAATCAAAGGAGGTTCTGTAACTCATATCATTGAACTATCAAAAAATATTAACAAAAATGTTGACCAACGAATAATTGCACCTGATTTTGGCGAAGAATGCAAATGTAAAGAATTTGATAATAGGTTTGAAGTTCCAATAATAAGAATTAAATTTAAACCAATAAAAGGGATATTCCATATTCCTGTAACCCCTTTAAATCAGTTGATTTATCTTTTTAAAGTTTTTTTATATTTAAGAAAAACCAAGAAATTTGACTTGATTCAAGTGCATTATATGGAAGCAGCAGCAGTATGTATTATGTTTAAGAAAATAAGGGGGGTTCCAGTTGTAGCTATGATGCACGGTGCAGATGATGCATATTCAAGACTTTCTGGTTTTCAAGAGGCTATATTGGCAAAATTATTCAAGCCTGATCATGCTTTTATTTTGGATGATGGCTCAATAGCCCCAGAAAAATTCAAAAAAATATGGAAAAATCGAGTTACTGTTGTCTATCATGGAATAGATACCAATTTTTTTAAAGCAAAACCAAAAAATAAAGAGTTAATCGAAAAATCCAAATTAACGGAATCTGATTTTATAATATTATCAACAAGCTCTTTAATTCCTGTGAAAAATATTGATTTAGCTATAAAATCATTTGGAATTTTTTTGAATAAAACCAAAACCAATAGTTGTCTTCTTCTTGCAGGTGAAGGTACTTTAAAGGACGAATTAGTCAAGTTAGCTAAAGAATATTCTTTAGAGAAGAACGTAAAATTTCTAGGAGGGGTTTCAATAGATCTGATTACAGAATATTTATCAATTGCTGATGTAGTTATTGCTACAAGCCTTTATAGCAATCTAAATCGCTCCGTTCTGGAAGCTATGGCATCTGGAAAACCAATAGTGGTATTTGATAGCGGTGGGACAAGCAAACTAATCAGACATATGGAGAATGGACTTTTAGTAAAATCCGGGGATATAGATTATTTTGCAGAACAACTCAAACTTTTATATGAAAATCCTGAGCTGGGAAAAACATTGGGAAAAAACGCCAGAAAAACAATAATAAAAGAAAGAAGTTGGGAAACACGGATTAAAAAAGAGTTGGATGTTTACGAAAAAATAATATGTGAAAAAAATGGAAAATAACAAAACAATCAGAAATTTAATTCTAAATGTTTCCAACACTTTTACCTTATGAAGTAATTAAGTGTGTGAGAATATGAAAGAACCCAAAAAATTCGCATTTGATGTCGGCATAACATTCATAGCCTCTGTAATCAGCATGCTCCTCGGCTTTATCATAACCGTGCTTCTTGGGAGGTATCTTGGCGCCGAAGAGCTCGGATTATACCGTATGGCTTTCACGATTTATGGAATAGCGATGCTATTTGCTGCGATAGGGATTCCTGCTGCAATAATAAAATATGTGGCTGAACATAAAGGAGATAGAAGAAAAACAAATTCGATTGTATCTGCCGGCGTTATTACTTCTTTATTCCTTGGTATCGGGTTTAGTATACTATTTTTCATTTCGTCGGGCATATTCGAAGGAATATTCAAGATGCCAGGATTGTCCAGCCTTTTGATAATTTTATCTCCCGTCTTTCCTTTTGCCTTGGTGAGTGGGACTCTGCTTGGATTTCTGAACGGACTCCGGGAGATGAAGAAATATGGGATTGCAACAATTCTCCAGAGTATTTTGATGCTAATAGTCTCACTAGTATTGATCTACCAGGGGTTTGGGGTTGCTGGTGTGGTAACAGGCATTGTACTCTCCTCTATAGGGTCATGTTTTTATCTAATGAAAATCAGTAGGCACTATTTTGAGATTGTGCTGGAGGGGTATGCTCAGACAACTAAAGAAATACTGTTATTCGGTGTACAAATACTTGGGGCAAATGCAATGGCTACGATAAATTACCAGGCAGATACACTTCTGATAGGATATTTTTTAACAGCGGTGGATGTAGGGTACTATGGTGTGGCAGTTGCCTTCAGCACATTTATCTGGCTGGTTCCCCAAGCTATTCAAACGATAACATATCCTGCGACTTCCGAGTATTGGAGTACGAATAATCATGTCGCGTTGCAAACTATGATTGATAAAAGTATGAAATATACTGCTTGTATTTTATTACCAATTGGATTGGGGGTTGGATTTTTTGCGAAAGAGATTATAACGATAATATTTGGATCCAGATTTATTTATGCCGTTTTGCCTTTGGAAATATTAATTGTAGGAACAGTGATTCTTGGAGTTGCTAAATCAATAGGTGGGGCTGTAACAGGTGTGGGTCGACCAGATATAGGTTTGAAAATAGTTGGCATTTCCGCAATAACAAATGTTGTGTTTAACATCTTACTCATACCCAAGTTTGGTATCGCTGGGGCAGCAGTAGCTACAGCGGTATCTTTATCTTTAGCATCTTTTTTAAATTTATTTATCGCTATCAAGATGATAAAAATAAAAATGGACTTTAAATGGTATGCCAAAATATCTGGTCTAAGTTTTTCGGCTATTTTAATTTTTATACGATTTGAATTTATAAACCTGTATTTATTGGGTATTATGATTTTGTGCGTTTATGTTTTTATGATTGCCACATTTTTTCTGAAAAAAGAAGATAAGATGTATTTCATGGATATTATACGTGAGAGCTGCTTTTTTTTAAAGAATCTCGTATACCTCAAATAGCTACCTGCCTTGCAATCTTTTAATATAATTTAATATATTAATTAATTTTGTCATTCTTTTTCCTAAAAACATACATTGCCCCAATATACGGTTTAATAGGCGCAGGATGAATGTTGACTAAATCAAAACCAGCTTCTTTAAAAATTCTATAATAATTACTTAAATCCCTATATTTTTGGTACTTCCCATCTGAGGTATTATCTAACAACAGATTTCTCAGAAATAAATCAAACCTTAATGAACTTAAAAGATTTAATCTATATTGGAACTTAACAAATGGATTTTTATTCCATGTAAATATAAATATATATTTTTTGGAATATTCACATAAGTTATTGAGGATTTTTTCAAATATAGCATCATCCATAATATGAAAAAGCACATCATTACAGATACCAAGATCAGATTTTAAATTTAACTTTTTTTCTGAATTACTAATCATAAAATTCCAATGCGGCTTATTTTTTCTATTTTTTTCAATAATGTTGGGAGAAATATCAACTCCAGTATAATGTTCACAATCTCGTCCTTCCCAGAAACTTAAATCACCACATCCAATATCTAAAACATTGTCGATTTTAGGTACATATTGAGTTATGACTTCCCATTTAAAATCTCTATATTCTCCAATCGAACCTTCTCCACTCCCACCACCACTTGAATATCTTTTATCCCAATAGTTTGATTTTAGCAAATCTCCATTTTTTGTCATTTAACCCCTTGAATAAATATATTTGAATTGCGCCATATTTTTTAATAATAGGAATCCTTCCCATAATAGAGGATTTCGATTAACTTATAATTTTCCATGGTATTTGAGCATGTTATGAATATTCACGCCTGTGCTGCACTTTTTCCGTTCTCAAGTTCATGAAGAATCGATATTTTGATTTCTCGTGTGTATTTTTTTCTTGTTTTCATATTTGCACCCTTTGTGTAGATGTTTGTTAAGAATGTTTCTTAACTACCTGTCCACTTTTTGGGGTGAAGTCCACAAACATTGCTTAAATATTAAGGGTGAAAAAATGCCAGCTAAATCAATAGCAAGATGAAAATGGTTTATTAAAAGATGTAAGGATGGATGTCAGTTATACGGAAGGAAAATACCCACTCTACTCCCCAGTAATGGGCTTGAGTTTTCTCACTTTATGGGAAAAGAAGAAAATGAGAAGTCCATATATTGCCAAAAGATTAATGAAATAGAATGCCCTTATGTTGGCTGGTCTGGTGGATCCGATGATTATAAGTTAGGGCTTGAACCAATGACCTGCCAAAAAGAACTTAAAGAGTATGAAGCTGCTCACATCCATTGACGTATGAGAATACCTATAGCAAGTGACGTACCCCGCTTGAAGAGCAAGACATCAGATTAAAATTAACAGGTGTTATATGAGAACAATATTTTTTGAATATTATATTATGTATAAATTAATCAAAACAAAAATAAGAACAAAGTTTTATAAATTGTTTATGAGAAAAGTTGGTATACATGTTAGAATCGGAGAAAATCTTGTGTTCGACGGACCAGAAAATATTATCATTGGTAATAACGTCCGAATCGGAAACAATTGCAGGTTTTTTGGGCGTGGTGGGATACACATTGGAAATAATATTTTTATAGCAGATAATGTAACATTAGCTTCTGCAACGCATGATTATAGCGATAAAAATGCTCATATAATAATGGCAAGACGCAAATCTGCACTGATTGATATTGAAGATAACGTGTGGATCGGTGTCAATGTTATTATTATGCCTGGAATTACAATTAATGAGGGGGCAATAATTGGCGCAAACGCTGTTGTAACTAAAGATGTAGCGCCTTACTCTGTCGTTGCTGGCGTTCCAGCTAAATTTATTAAAAATCGATATTGAACTTTGAGGTTACAATCTTTTCAATAAAGTCGCATAGAATATCTGTGATAAGGCATCATATATGGAGGAATACCATAACACAACTAATTTGAAGAGGTGTTGACTATTGATGCATGAGGTCTAGTATCGCAAATGAGGCTCCCAACCCTGAAGGGTAATGGCATTAAGTTTAGCATATAAAGATATAATCTGAGGACTGCATAATGAATATTAAAAAAATTTGGCTACTTTGGGGAGTGTAATCCACTTGTTATCTCATCCACATTATAAAAACGGATTACTTCCTTTGCTACCTCTTTTGCATCATGCATCTCTTCAACGTATTTTCTACCTTTATCTCCCACTTCTTTTCTTAACCTTCCATCTTCTATCAATATTCTAAGATTTTCAGCAATATTTGTTGATGAGGTATTGATTATCGGGTTAAAGGGCATATATGATTCCAAATCATCGCGAATATATACGCATACCGGCTTTCCCAGTGCCATGCACTCAACAGCAAACAAACCATACCAACCAATTAGTAATTGATCTATTACAATATCTGCCTTTTTATAGTATTCAATCGCTTTATTATGTGGCATGTTTTCTACTAAAATTAGATTAATTTTATAGCCTTCATTTTTCAGTTTGTTAATGGCTTTTAGTATATATTCGGTACCTTTTTTTGCTCTATTACTTGGTGCATGGACGATATTAATATTTTCTGATTTGACTTTATTTTCGACTCCCACATAATGAAAACTATCAAGAGAAATAGGGTTTGGTATCCATATAGCACATGGAGACCACTCCAAAAGATCGGGCGTAGAAACAAAAATTTTATCTGCAAATTTTGAATAAATTAATTTTTCACCAGTGTATCTGATATCAGAACCGTGGTGGTGAATAACCAATTTTTTTTTTAGATATTTCCATAATACTGAATCAATCCCTTTTGGTAATAATGTTCCCCCATGGAAATGATATACATCATATTTACTTAAGAATTTTGAAAATATTATCATCTTTTCTATATGATTTATAGGAAATCCTGAATTTAATGGAAAACAATAATCAACTCCATAATCAAAAGGATGCCTCTGATATGACAGTACATCACTTTTATAACCTAATTTTCTTTGTGCTTTAGCTAATATTAGTGGGATACCTGCAACGTCACCGATGTGTAATATTTTCATTTATATAATCCTCTATAATTTCCCTCTTATCCGTCCCTGCCCTGTATGCCAGTATGGATGAGGATTTCTTCACGCTCCGTTATAATCTCCCGGGACAGTGGCGCACACTTGATGAACTGGGGGTGGGCGCCAACGATTGAGATGATTTTCATGTTCTGCTCTTAGATATAACGCCGGATATATAAATAGGGCGCTTTTGGACATGCGGGGGCCGGTGGTTGCCCCGGTTCTTGCAGAGCGCCGCAACTGTGGAAATATATAGTTTATGTAATTCAATTTATCTTAATCCCTATCAACAAATCTGCGTTTATCTGCGTTCATCTGCGGTTGATGCAAGCTTAGTGCTGGGTTGTCTTATCTGGTGGAGTGGGATAGGTAGAGGTAATTTCCGAAACTATGGCCATGTTTGACACTGTCCAGGTCCATGTTTGTATATCGCTGCCATTATCATTTATTGCACCCGCGCTCACGTTCCATATTCCAATGGATGCACTGGTATTGGTGTACTTTGCATCAGTGATACTATTATTGACCTGAACCTGAGTACCGTTGATGTACCAGGTAACATTCACGGTCTGGTTAACGGTGATATTGAATTGCCTGGTAGCTACTGGAGTATCAATGGCCGGTGATGGAGGAGCAAAATTAACTATTGCAGGCGGTGCACCTCCGCCTCCTGCACCTCGACCTTGTATCGGTGCTTGATGATTCGTGAAGTTCAGGTTCATGATGTCATTATTGAGAGTTATCACTTTGAAAGTGGCGTTGGTGGGACTCCATCCTGCTCTCGTCTCTTCGGTTACATTATAGTCGCCAGGAGCTAGGTTCGTGAGCTGATAGAAGCCGATAGCATCTGTTGTTGAAGTGGCTATCTCTGCGTCTGTTGTGCTATTCTTAATAGTGATATTCCAGCCTGCAATTCCGTGCTCGCCAGCATCCCATATCCCATTATTATTGTTGTCGTATATCTTGAAACCTGAAATGTTAAATGTTGTAACTGGCGGTGTTAACACATTCCGATCCCATTTCTGATTGGCTGTGCCGTTTGCATTGCTCACTCACATTCCATACTCCAATGGATGCACTGGTATTGGTATACTTTGCATCAGTAACACTATTATTGAACTGAACCTGGGTCCCGTTGATGTACCAGGTAACATTCACTGTCTGGTTAACGGTGATGTTGAATTGTCTGGTAGCTCCTGGAGTATCAATGACCGGGGATGGAGGAGCATAACCTGTTATCGAAGGACCGCCGGGAACTGGTGCAGAGATCAATGTCAATGTTCTTGTCTCGGTCTGGTTCACATTTCCTGCTGCGTCCTGTGCGTACGCTTTGTATGAAGTTACAGAATTGGTATTATTTGCCGCATATGTTCCACTTGCAACCTGGATGCCATCCAGATATGCATAGATCTTATCACTTCTATTAAAAACACATACTCCTTGATGCCAGGAACCAGCAGTGGGAACAGAACTTCCTAAATGCTGGCTTGTGCCGGAAGACGCTTGAATAGAACAGGTTAATTGGTTGCCACTACTTATCTCCATGCCATATCCAACAGCCCCGGAATCACCTTTGCTGACGATGGTTTTCCATGCATTGGGCAGGGAAGACATATAAAACCATGAACTTATTGAAAAATCACCGGTTCCAAAGTCCAGAGCACCATTCGATGGATTTCCCATTGTTATATAATCATTAATTCCATCAAAGCTTGATCCATTTCCAAATTTTCCCGAAGTTGAATTCGGACATGAAGCCCCTGAACACGTCCCGTTGTTCCCCCAGCTGCTCCAGTCCCGGAAGAACGTCCGACTTTCACCGCTTTCGTTATTGAACCTCCACCAGCCAACTAACGAGCGGTTCCAGTCGATGAAGGCTGTTCTGGAGCTTAAAGCGGTTGTATTGATGTATGCGTAGTTCTGAGTGAGAGTCGCACCGTTTGCCGGCGTAGGATCGGTAAAGAAGATGGAGGGAACT
>JAPZAR010000008.1 GCA_027460535.1 Candidatus Methanoperedens sp. | reverse complement strand
GGATTTCAGATATATTTTTAAGTGTAGAAGATATTGTTACCATGGTCAAGCGCAGGTAATATCATTACATTAAAGAATAAATAAGTATTTATTGTGATGATATTACTTTTTGGCCATAACTGGATTATTTTACTGTGCCGAAAAATGTTTAACAAAATACAAAGAAATCAAATCTCCTAAAAATGGATGGATAGCATTAATTTCAGGTGCAATAATTGCAATGACCCTATCCATAATTCTATTGTGGATTTTTAATCTTTATTGGTCAATTTTAATTATGGGATTGGCTTTTGTCTTTACTATTGTTATTAGATTTTGTATAGAAAAAAGAAAAAAAGACGCAACGTTATTAAAAAAGTCTGAAAGAATTGCGTTTTGGATTATATTTATGAATTGGTTTATTATTATTAGTACTATCTTTACTTTTATTGCATTCCCTGTTATATTATATCAGCAGGCAGCTCATCAGAATTTGTTTAACTGGAATGATGTTCCAGGAAATAATAATCACACTGAAGCATTAAAATATTTTCTAAAGCAAAATTATAACATTAAAGGGGTTGAAACAGAAAATATTACAAAAATTGATGATGGTAAGACTATCAGAGTATTGACTGAAAATAACTCAATTTTACTCAGACTTAACGATGATAGAACTGTAGCTAATCTTACGATAAGCGATGGTAGATTCGATGAATTCGATGCAAAGATGGAAAATCATGAACTTAATATATACCCGCACATATCTATTACCCAAGTTTTATATTACGACTTTCTATTTTTATATTATTCAATTATATTCTTAGCCGGAGCTATAATTATTTCAATAGATAACCATAAATATTTTTTGAGCCAATCAAAGAATCTATTAAATTCAAAATATCAGGTGTATTTTCCTTATGTTCGTATTATAACAAATTCCACAGAACTAAGAGGTAAGGTATTGAATATATTCGATGAGAATTTGATTATTTTGGATAATTATGGTGGAGCGACTATAAAGGCAGTAGAATGGAATTCGATTACATATCTAGAATTAATTCAGTTGTAAGAAGGTTTTTTCAAAATAATCTCAAACTCTAACACACAAAACTTCTTTTCAAATTCTGCGCTTGAAACCGTCCCCTCTTTTCTTATAGCTTCAAGTTTTTTAAGAGATTCAGGTTTAAAAAACCACAGAGTCGGCTATGAACTGCGGTTCATAAATGAACATGAAAAAGCATCGGTAACGGACTTTTTCATACCAGGGCACAGAGGACACAGAGAATTATTACAACTCTGTGCTCTCTGTGTGCTTCTGTGGTCGAAAAACGCCACACTGCAAATGCATAGTTTAAAATCTCATTAAACCTATTATGAATTATATGATGAACCTGGAAGCTGAAGTTACGGATATAAAGCGCCATGTAATCGAAATCTCAGAAAAGTTAGACGAGCTATTACATGAAAAAGAGATTACTGCGATGATGAAGCTCTCCGAAAAATCGCTATCCTGTTTTATTGAGGAAGAGCCTGATATCTACAAAATAACGGATTTAAAGGCCAGATATCAATGAAGGGGAAAATAGTCCTTGTACCTTTTCCATTTACAGACTTAACTGCTGCAAAGCTAAGACCGGCTTTAGTGATTTACGAAGGCGAAAAAGATGTAATCTTGGCTTTCATATCATCAAAAGTCCCATCTGAACTTTCTGAAGTAGATGTTTTAATAGCAAAGAAATCACCTGGTTTTGGAAAGTCAGGATTGAAAGTAGAATCAGTCATAAAGTTAGATAAAATTGCAACTGTGCTGAAAGACTTAATTGTGGGTGAGCTTGGTGAACTTGAGAAAGAGCTAAGACAAGAGGTAAATCAAAAACTACCGAAGGTGCTAGAGATTTAAAACAAAAATAACTTTAGTCTCTTGCTTGACTTCGTAGGAATATCTCTAATTGTTACGCCAAACGTCTTTTCAATTTCGGCGACCTTCTTCTTAAAAATATCTATAAATATTTATATTATTATTTCAGAAATTAACTATATTCATTTCACGATAAAATCTTCTTGATATACATCTCATACACCGCTGGTTCCACGCTCTTTCCTGCCCAGAACTTCAATATATCTCCTTTATTAACCACCGCTGTTAACGGCAGTTTTTTTTCTTTTGCCTCTTCGTGAAAAATTATGAGATAAAGCGCCGCACCGTCGGGCATGTCTTCCGTGACCTCGACGACCTCTATGCTGTCCCCGTATTTTTTCTCCAGCTCATCGATGTTGAGCTGGTTCGCCTCGCAGAGCTTGCATTTATCCTCCCTGCTTCTGGAACGCCGGATATTGAGGATGACCGGGCGCTCCATTACATTTATCCTTTCGATAAGCTGTTCCACAGGCTCATATTTATCTGCAACGTACTGCTCGATGAACTCTTCATGCTCCTCTTCCATTTCCCGAGTGCCCAAAGAGTATTTTTTTGCAAGCGCTTCGATCAGCTTCTGCCTGAATTTCTTTTTATGCGCCAGCAGGAGTTCCGTGAGGATCATTGTGCCTCTACCAGCCTAGGAGTTACTTGGACAAAAACATTTTTACGAGATATACCCCGACACCTATGATCACAAGGCTGAAGATGGCCTTGATGAGCGGCACGTACTGGGGGTCGAAAAGGGCAGAAATTGCATCCTGCATGCTGAAAAAGAAAGTGAAAAGTGCGATGAATATCAGCCCGACCAGCATTATTACTACAGCTACATTAATGAGTTTCTTGAAAGAATTGTCTTCATTCTTTTTTGTCTCTTCAATATTCGGTTCATCGTTCATGCTATTTCACCTTCTTATTCTATGACAGATGCCATACACAATCAATATACCTATCATTGCCATTGTTATCTCAAATCCCGGTTCCTTTGGTCTGGATGTCGCCGTTGCAGCAGCAGCTACTGGTTTTCCTTCTTCGACGAGTACATAAGTCATGGGCGTGTTGAATTTTACTTCGCTGAGTTTTATTTTATCAGGTACTGTCCCTCCAACAACGTTTTTTCCGCTCTCGGTCACACTTACAGAAAATGTGTATTCCCTGTTCCTTGGGATATCAAAAGTCACTTTTCCCCTTACTCTGCTGGCGCCTTTAATGATGCCTATATCATCGGTCTTTGTATAAGCGGTGTAGGCATCAACTCGTGCGGTCACTTCAACAGTGAGTGGTTTCGAATCCCCGCCCTGGTTGTATATTCCAGGGGAAACATCTACAAGCGCGCCTGAGGCATCGTTATAGATCTTTGTAACAACAAGGTTCATGTCGGTCAGCTTTATATCCGCAGGCTCCCCGGGTCCTGGTTTTGGCTTCACGAGTACTGAAGAGTAGCTCTGGGCTATGGTCTTGCCGCCTTCAAGTACCAGGACTTCAACACCGTATTCGCCCGCATTGGAGACGGTCATGGTCACGCTGCTGGAGGAGCCAGATTTACCTTTGATGTAGCCTATATCCGAATCCTTCTCTGCTACCATGAGATTGCTTGATGGTTCTCTTATCTTTACCTGCAGTGTCAATATGCCTGTATCGCTGTTCTGGTTATTCTGGATATATGGCGTTACAGTGAGTATTGCCCCCTTATCCTGAGGTGAGGACATTATATCTACGGAAGTTACCTCTACATTGTTATATTCCCTGAGGCAGCCGCTAAAAAATACAAGGCTGCCCAGAAGAAAAATTAAAAATAAGGATTTTGTCCTCATTTTATCTTAGAGTCTTACCTTGAGATGTATGGTTTTCATATCCAGGACGTTGTCGCCCATCAGAAGTTTAACCAGCACATCGGTTTCACCATTGGGTGCATCTTTGAACACCGGGAGTACAACTGCCTCGGTATAGGACGTGCCTCCTTTTGCCATTCCCTCCTGGATGGTAAGTGTCTTGTTGGAACCTATTTCCTTGTTATCGATATCGACAAGCACTGTAAGGGTATTCTTATCTATGGTCGTCTTTCCATTATTCTTTACCGAGAAAGTTATTGTGGCGTTCTGGCCTTTGCCGATCTCCCAGGAAGTAACTTCAGCTTCCGATCTGTTCTGAGGTCCTTTCACAAATCCAACGAATTGCAGTCCAGCATCTGGAAGCACTGTGACTTGCACAGGAATTGATTTTGTTTTTATTATGGGTTCACCCTTATCATTTTTGCCAGACGCATATGATAGGGTCATTGCCGTGTTACTGACATCGGTCTTGAAGCTGGGTGCCTGGACCTTCAAGCTGATCGATGCCCAGGATGGCCCCTCTTTTGTCCTTGCAGGGATATTCAGTATCCCGGTTGAGACCACTGTAAGAGGATCAAATGAGGCCACTTTAACAGAGTCAATGGGTCCAGTGCCATTGTTACTTATGGCAACAGAAATGTCTTGTTCCTGGAACTCCTTGATCGTAAATGGAGCCGGGCTTGAAATGACGTCCGCCGGATCAACGGGATTGACAGTCGATACGCATCCTGATGTCAGAATGGCTACAATAGTTAATATGCCAATTAATACTTTCATTATTACCACCGTTCATCAAAATAACTCTGGTACTACTAATAGATATTGGATGGGTAAATAATCACATCCTGCCAAAACATCAACGTATAATAGAAAACTATTTTTATGTTGAGCATAATTGAAGGCTGCTATTATTTTAGGATAGCTTTTATTATTATCATAAGTGATGGACGTGAAATATATTGCTAGAAAATAAAGAATTGCCAGGAAATGTGCCCCTGAGGCTCAGTGAATACATCAGGATTCTGAAATTGACAAGGAAACCTTCAAGGGAAGAATTCAGCGTCATCGCAAAAGTAGCGGGTGCCGGGATACTGTTGATCGGATTCATCGGTTTTATCATATACATATTGATAACAGTGATGCCAGGATGGTTCAAATGAACGATGAGGTGAAAGAGGAATCTGCTCCCATTTATGTGGTCAAGACAACGGCGAACCAGGAAAGGGCAGTGGCCAACCTGATCGAGAAAGTGGCAAAAAAAGAGCATCTTGATATTCGCGCGATCCTGGCGCCCGATGAATTAAAAGGATACATACTCGTCGAGGCTGCAGGACCAGAGGTCGTTGAACAGGTCATTCAGACGCTGCCGCACGCGCGCACGCTGGTGAAAGGTCAGTCCAATTTTGCCGAGGTCGAGCACTTTCTGACGCCCAAACTCACGGTCACGGGTATCACAGAGGGCAGTATAGTGGAGCTTGTATCCGGTCCTTTCAAGGGTGAAAAGGCAAGAGTAAAAAGGATAGATGAAGCTCATGAAGAGATCACCGTCGAGCTGTTCGAGGCGATGGTGCCCATCCCTGTGACGGTCCGCGGTGATAACGTGAGGATTCTGAAACGTGAAGAAATAGAGAAATAATTGCATTAATAAAGGAGAATTAAAAATGGTAACCACATTAGAAGCATTAGTCCCCGGCGGTTCTGCAACCCCGGGTCCGCCACTTGGTCCATCGCTTGGTCCGCTCGGCGTGAATGTAAAGGCAATCATAGATAAGATAAACCAGGAGACAAAAGCGTTCGCCGGAATGCAGGTCCCTGTCAAAATAATAGTTGACGATAAGAAGCAGTTCACGATCCAGGTCGGGACACCGCCAACCTCGTCGCTCATAAAGAAAGAACTGGGAGTCGAAACGGGCTCCGGTACACCGAACACGAAGACGATCGGCAATCTCACTGCTAAACAGGCAGTGAAAATAGCGCGCATGAAGAAGAGCGACACTCTCTCAAAGACATTGAAAAATGCGGTGAAAGAGGTCGTGGGCTCATGCGTTCCCCTTGGTGTGACCTTCGAGGGTCTGAATCCAAAGGAAGCTATTGTAGCGATCAACAGCGGCAAGTTCGATGCAGATCTGAACGAGCCGTTTTAACCTTTTTTTAAAATTTTTTATTTTATATTAATCCCCAACTTTTCTCATTTTTCGTTTTTAAAAACGAAAGTAATATATATGGCCGGTATAGAAGAGAGTTTGGGTTTTGGTGATGTCGCTAGAAAAACGTACCGTGGGCAATCATCATATATTCTAGGAAAATGTGGGAAAAATGGTGTCGAAAAAGATGAGGAATTGTTTTCCTCTGGAAAGAGCGAACCGAAATGCTTCGCATAAAATTTGGAAAAAAATTATCAGTACATGGATTGTTACATTTTTTGTAATATTTAATGCGGGCTGTGTAGAAAAAACTCTTAATTCAAGTGATAATACATCTTCCACGGTATTCCCGACACCTGCCGGCATTGATGCAATAAAGGATAAGATAAGAAACAATCTGATCGGAACCGGTATTGTATACAGAGACATCGCAGGAAGACCTGTCACTTACAATGTGACGGAAAAGGACATAAAAACTATTGAAAAGACGGTCATAGAAAACAGAACAGCCTGGAAGGTTAGAATAGGAGATAACTTGGCTTGGAATTTTTATTATGATGATCTTGGAAATGAAATAATTAAAAAAGAGCAATTGTTTGTGACATAAGAGGAAAATATGAGAAGATTGGTATTGATTTGTTTGGCACTTTTCGTGCTTCTTGGGGTGGCATGGGGATTTACTGCAGATAACAAAACTCAAAGCAGCATGAAATCTGAATCGGATGGAAATAAGAAGTCAATGGAGACCCTCTATGCTGGACAGGTCATGCATAATAGTGAAGAGTTCAAAAAGATAGTCAGAGGAAGTTTTGACCTTGGATACAATGGCATTTCTATTTCTCAGAACGATTTGGATTCGAAAGTTCGCTCTTTCCTTTCGAATAATCCTTTGCGCTTTGAAGTTGATCCTAAGAATTTAGTAACCTCTTCATCTTACATCGCTCAAAAACCCGAGGATTTATCGATATTAAAATATGTCCAGACATACAACGGGCTGCCTGTTTATTCAAGCAGTGTGATAGCGGCGATCAAAAATGGAAAGATGGTAACTCTCAAATCTAACTACTATCCAAAAATAGAGATCAGCACTGAACCAGCGTTAAGCGATGCAGGTATATTGGAGATTGTGGAGAAGGATATAGGAGTTCGCATAGAGGGAGGTTTAAAACCGCAGCGAACTTATAATTTCAGGGATTTGCATAGACTGAAATCTGAAAATGTTACGGACAAGAATATTACAGAAGAGATAACCAGTGTGGAAGATGCCTCCCTTGTGATCTATCCCAGGTTCACAAAGATTGGGAATGAGTACCATCTCGCTTACAAAGTAGAACTCGGACTGATCAAGTCTCCTCCTGCAAAGTGGATTTATATAATTGATGCAAACAACGGCGAAATCTTGGAGAAATACAACAAGGTCGTTTTTGGTACTCTGAACGGAAGAGTTATAGGACCGATGTATCCAGAGAATCCTAACCAGAGCAAGGTAACAAAAGGATTTCGGAACGAGAAGCTATATTCTGAAGCTAACACTTTAAGTAATGTATTCTGGTCCGGCGAAGGGAACAATTTATGGAATCATATCGAAACAAAAAACCCTATAAGTTTGAGCGGCGTTTCCTCGGCAACTCTTGAATTTAAGACAAAGTATTTCATAGAGAATTACTGGGATTCTGGTCTTGTAGCTATCTGCACAGTTGATTGTATAAATCCATCTAATTTTATAATTATTGAAGAATATACAGACAATCGAAGTACATGGGACACAATGGACATAGACCTATCTTCTTATATTGGAAAGCAGATTTGGATAGGTTTTGGATATACTACTGATCAATCCATTAGCTATGATGGATGGTATATCGATGACGCTAAAGTTATTACAAACAATGGCGTTGTTTTTATCGATCCTGCAGACAACTTTGATAAGTGGAATAATATAGGATTTTCCATAGTAGAACAGGAGATGCCAAGCCATACAGTATTAGGGAACACTGGGTCAGACGGTAACTACAGCTTTTCAGTGCCTTTAAGCAGTTTTATCCTATATTCGCAGCTCGAAGGGCCATTTGTGAAAGTAAATAACGACACTGGAGAAAATGCATTCCACAGAGCAACTGTTACGACTCCCTCTACGCACAACTGGGACTGGAGCGATAATGATTCCTATTATAAAAAAGAGCAGTCAAACGTCTTCTATCATGTAAATATAGTCCACGACTTCTTTACCAAAGGAAGTCCTTTTGACATCTATTCCATGAATTATCAGACTATCGCAAATGTTCAATATCCTGATTATTGCAATGCATTCAGCACTGGTACCGATCTCTATTTCTTTGGCGCAGGGTATGGATGCGAAGCCACGTCATTATTTAGCAGTATTATCTACCATGAGTACACACATAATGTAGTTGACCATGTTTATACAACACCTCTGCCTTACAGTGATGAGAGCGGTGCGCTGAATGAAGGATGGGCAGATTATTTCGCGAGCACGATTAATAATAACTCCTGTATGGAGAATATCGATGGCCCAGGTTGTATGAGATATCTGAACAACACCTACAGATATCCTGATGATATTGTCGGAGAGGTGCACGACGACAGCAGAATAGTCTCAGGCGCGGCGTGGGATATCAGAACGATGTTGGGAAATGAAAGCTCAGATAAGCTTGTTATCAACGCAATGAAACTAGAACCTTTCAACTTTACAGAATATCTTGAAGATATCATGGTTGCAGATGATAACAATACGAATCTTGGAGATGGTACACCGCATCTATTCGAAATCTGCACTGCCTTTTATAACAACCATGGTATTAATTCCAATTACTGCGGCAGGTTTTATCCAGCTGCGGAAACTTTAAATCTTTTACTTAACCCCGGCTTTGAGAGTGGGCATATAAACTGGGTTGAGTACAGCAGCGGTGGATACCCGGTAATTAATAGCTCCCAGTATGCTCACAGCGGAAGCTGGGACGCAGAAATGAGTGGTTATGACAAAGCAAATGAGTATATTTATCAGGATGTAACGCTTCCTTCGAACTTGAAGCACGCATATGTCCGGTTCTGGTATCGGATTTACACCACGGAGGGCACAACTACAACTCCTTATGATAAAATGAAAGTTGAAATAAGAAGTCCTGGAGATAATACTTTATTAAGGTCACTTGTGACTCTGAGCAATCTTAACGCGAGCGATGGCTGGAGAATAAGTGAAAAATATAATGTATCAGAATTCATAGGACAGACGATTCGGCTGAAATTCAATACAACAACTGATAGTAGTGCTCCGACTCTTTTCACTGTGGATGATGCAGCATTAACATCGCCTCCTCCTCCCTCCTCTCCATCCATTGCAATAAACTATGGAAATGCTTACACTAACTCAGCATCTGTTACTCTGAGCATATCAGCAATTAACGCAGAAAATATGAGCTTCAGCAACGACAATGCTTCATGGAGTACATGGGAACCAATGGCGTCTACGAAATCATGGACATTAAGCAATAGTGACGGCTTAAAAACAGTTTACTTTAATGCCAGAAATGATGCAGGCGAGACATTACCTGTCAATGATACAATTATTCTTGATACCATATCGCCTGCATTCGACTCCGTCTTCATAAATGATACGATGATGAAAACGGGTGATAGCTTTTTCGTCGAGATAAATGCCACGGACATTGTTAGTGAGAATCTCGCTGTGACCATGCATGTCATAAACGAGTCGAAGGTTGAGGTGCACAACAAGACGCTGGGAAAGCTCGGACCTGGTATTTACGGATTGAATGGAACTGTAGACACGAATTTGCCAGAAGGGAACCTGACACTAAACATTTCAGCCTCAGATCAGGCAGGTAATTCCGCATACAACGATTCTCTGGATATGACTATTGATAAGATGAAACCAGCGGTAACAAATCTTTCAACATCCACATCAACGCCTACAATAAACCAGCTCGTGCATATTACAGCAGCTGTGAGCGATACATATCTAAACACTTCCGGCATCCGTGTTGAAGTGAAACATCCAAAGGGTTTCCTGAATATTTCTCCAATGACTGGCAACGGCCCGTTTTACCTTGATTATTCCAATAACTCTGAATATGGCAGGTACAATGTGACCATTATCGCAACCGACCTCGCGGGCAATATCAACAATACCGAGAAAACATGGTTCGTAACCAGAATGCCGCCTTATATCAATCAATCTGTAAACACAACTGCAAATAATGCGACAATAATGAATGCCTCAAGAGAAGCAAATACAACTCTTGAGTTAGTTACATCCAATGACACAATCAGCGGCACTGTTAACATAACGATGAGTAGCGATATTCCACCTGAAATGAATCAATCATTCGCATTAACTCCTCTTGGGAAATATATCGAGATAAATGCCAGCGAAAATATCAGAAAAAATATCACTTGGATAAAACTCAAATTCTATTATACGAAGGCAGAACTGGACGCATCAGGGCTGGATGAGGCTTCCCTTAAAATATCGTGGTTCAATGAATCTGCTGTCCCGTACAGATGGGAAACGCTTAGTGCAGGTTCTCCGCAGTGGGTATATGGTGTCGGCGTGGAAACCGCAGATACCGATGGATATGCAGGCTACGTATGGGCCAACATATCACATCTCAGTACCTTTGCAGTTTTGGGCGCCCCTTCCGCCTCCCCCTCCCCCCCTCCTTCCAGTTCAGGTGGTGGTGGGGGCGGCGGCGGAGGAGGAGGCGGGGGGGCATCGGGTGAGAATTTCACAAACATCGAGCTGAAGGAGAAATATGACCTTTTCATTTTCAAGGATCAGGTCACTCCGTACCGGTTCACCAATGCAAGCAATCCTTTGTTGTTGATCAACATAACAGGAAATATCAGTGCTGGGGAAATTAATGTAGCAGTCGAAGTGCTCAGAAATACCTCTTCACTTCTAAAAATTCCGGCTCCTGGTATAGTTTATAAGAATATTAATATCTGGGTCGGTTCGACGGGTTTTGCCGTTCCGAAGAATATAAAAGAAGCTTTGATAAGATTCAGGGTTGATAATTCGTGGCTTGCAAACAACAACCTCCGGAGTGGTGATATCAGGATGGTTAAATGGGATAGTGGCAGATGGGCGCCGGTAGAAACCGCAGAAGAGACCAGAGATGACAAATATACCTACTATGAAGCCAAGACCATTGCATTCTCACATTTTGCAATCGTGGGACTTGAAAGTGGGCAGGTACAAAAAGCTATTTCGGAAAAAGAGGGAGCAGTAGCATCTGCAGGAACTGTAGAAAATGCAAACCCTTCAATTATTCTGACACCTAAAGGACCAGGGTTTGAATTCTTTTTAGTATTGATAGCGCTATCAGCGTTATACAAACTTGGTCGAAAGAAGAGATGAGGATTTCAATCTCATCTTCTAATTTTTTTTCTACAGTTCCTCTATATACCTCTCAGCCGACACTGCCGCGATCGCCCCATCACCCACAGCCGTAGCGATCTGCCTCAGAGGTGTGACCCTGCAATCCCCGGCCACGAAAATACCCTTGATGGAGGTTGCCTGCCCCGAGTATGGGACTATGAATCCGCCCTTATCCTTTTCTACGTCCACAAAGCCCGTGTTGGGAATAAGCCCCACGTAGATGAACACGCCGTCCGTTTTTATTTCAGAGATGGCATTGGTCTTGACGTTCCTGATCATTACCTTCTCCACAACCTGTTTTCCCACGATTTCCTCCACCACGGAGTCCCACACGAAGCTTATCTTGGGATTCGCAAAGGCATGCTCCTGGTTAATCTTCTCGGCGCGGAGTCTGTCCCTGCGGTGGACCACATACACCTGCCTGGCCATCTTGGTCAGGAATATTGCTTCAGTGATCGCGGAATCCCCTCCGCCCACCACGACAACGATCTTGTCCCTGAAGAAAAACCCATCGCAAGTGGCGCAATAGGAGACCCCTCTCCCGATGAACTGCAATTCTCCTTTTGCCCCCAGCTTCCTGGGCGTCGTGCCTGTTGCTATTATCACGGTTTTGGTTTCAAAATCGCCATCTGTGGTTTTGACGAGCTTTGTGCTCCCCCTGTCCTCGATCCCGGTAACCTCGGCCAAGCTTTTCATTTCAAGTCCGAACTTCTGGGCCTGCTCCTCGAATTTCCGTCCCAGGTCACCGCCTGAGATCTCAAGGAAACCCGGGTAGTTCTCCACAAGGTCAGTAATGATTATCTGGCCGCCAATTCCTGTTCTTTCAAGAAGGAGCGCATTCATCATGGCACGTTTTACATATATTCCTGCGGTGAGACCTGCCGGGCCTCCTCCTATTATGATAACATCATAAACCATATTTCCTCACTTTAAATCTTATATGAAGGATGTTAAATTAATAACTTCTTCTTTTCAGTATTTCTTTCACTCATTATTGAGGCATGCCATCAGCATTGCCGGATTTTTCATTTATTGCCCCATGAAAATACTCGTACACCGCCATAGCGTCCTTCTTCCCGATTCCCGGCACCCTCTCGATATCCGAAAGCCTGGCTTTCTTAAGTTCCTCAACAGACCCGAAATACCGCAGGAGCACCAATTTCTTTTTCTCCCCTATACCTTTTATCTCATCCAGCCAGGACGCATCAAGTCTCCTTCCCCGCAGTTTCCTGTGATATCCAATTGCAAACCTGTGCGCTTCATCCCTGATTCTCTGCAATAACTGAAGCGCAGGTGAGTCTTTTGGCAACACCACAGGCGTTTCCCTGTCAGGAAGGAAAATATACTCAAACTCCTTGGCAAGCGCTGCTGTATTGAGCTTCAGGCCAATCCCTTCCAGCGCGGAGATAGCGGCATTCAGCTGTCCTTTTCCCCCGTCGATCAATATCAGGTCGGGCATTGGTTTTCCCTCTTCCTTTCTTCGCGAATATGCGCGCGATACGACTTCAGCCATCATTGCAAAATCATCTGCGCCCTCTATCGTCTTTATCTTGAAGCGCCTGTAATTCTTCTTATCTGGCTCTCCTTTCTCGAAGGCCACAAGAGAGCCTGTTGCATCAGTACCCCCGATATTTGAGATGTCGAAGGCTTCGATTCTTGAGGGTGGCGAAGGCAGGCCAAGGGCTTTTTGCAGCCCCAGAAGCGGTTCGTTCTTATCCCTGCTTTCTGCAAGCACCTTCTGGTTCAGGAGCATCCGGGCATTCTCCTGCGCAAGGTTCATCAATCCCCTCTCGACCTTATTTTTCGGGATTTTGAGCTTCGAGCCCTTCTCGGTGAGCCAGCGAGATACGACCTCGTCCGTGAGTTCAACGGGGATTATTATTTCTTCTGGCGGCTCGATATTCTGATAGTACTGTTCGATAAAACTTGACAGCACCTCAGCCTCATCTGAACCTGCGGTGTTCAGTGAAAAAGTATCGCGCCCTTTGAGCTTACCTTCGCTTATGTGGAATAGCTGCAGGTTTCCAAGGGTTCCAGAAACTGCAAATGCGATTATATCCTGCTCTTTCTGTCCGGGAATGTTCACGCGCTGCTTTTCCGACAGTTCCTCCAGCGCATTGATCTGGTCGCGGATATGCGCAGCAGCTTCATATTCCTGATTTTCTGAAAGCTTTTCCATTTCTTCCTTCAGGTCATGGATAAGCTGGCTTCGCCTTCCCTTGAGGAAATTGGCCACATTCTTGATGATATCCAGGTATTCCTCTTTTGTCACTTCGCCGAGGCATGGAGCAGCGCATTGTTTTAAGTGATAGTTGAGGCATGGGGGGCATGGAAGTTTCTTCTTGCACCGCCTGATGCCGAAGCTTGAAGCCAATCTAATAAGTTCCCTCACAGCCTTTGAACTGGGGTAAGGCCCAAAATACTGCGCTCCGTCAGGCTCGCGGCGCCGGGATATGCAGATGCGCGGGAATTCTTCATTTGTTATCTTGATGAATGGGTAAGCCTTGTCGTCCCTGAGGCGCACGTTATACCGCGGCCTGTGCTCTTTTATGAGATTGGATTCCAGCACCAGGGCTTCGACTTCGTTCTCAGTGGCTATGTACTCGATATCTTCGAGATTTGCCACCATCATCCGGGTTTTCGGGGAGTTCTGTTCCCTGAAATACTGGCTCACCCTGTCCCGAAGCGAGGCGGCTTTTCCCACATAGATGACACGGTCATCTTTATCTTTCATTATGTATACGCCGGGGGAATCAGGGAGTTTTTTTGCGTCTTCGGTGGTTTTGGTCATGCTTTTCACTGATCTAAAGTATAATAAGGGTTTGATGCTTTACGTAATAATCTTTATTTAAAGATAGGTTCATCTTTATATTATGTCCGAAGCAATACCTGCTATTTACGAAGATGGCAAGTTCAAACCACTTCAAAAAGTTAATCTTCCTGAGCATAAACACGTTCATCTTATACTGATACCAGAGGAAGAGGCTACGCTGCTGAATTCTCAGAAAAGGGAATTATCGAAGATAGTTGGCATAGGTAGAAGTGGTAAAACTGATGTTGCTCGAAAGCACGACAGATACAGCTTGATATAAGGTAGTGCGAAAAATCAAGCCATAGGGTAACAGAGATATTTTGCGTCATCACTTTTAGGGATTACTTGAAAGTAGAATGCCCTATGACTTCCTCGAACTTTATGCTCCTTAAATCTTCCAGAAATATCTTTCCAAGGAAATTTCCATATTCTATCAATTGAATAGTCATCATTTAGATGTACAAACATCAGATGGGTGGGATTATTGTCGCCATCCTTCTTAGGGATGGCACTAGTTCGATTCCAACCTTTTTCTTTACCTTTTCGTGTTTTTACGGAGATCCGTTCTCCATTTACAGTTACAAAGTCATGCTCGTTTTCATCTGAAACCAATGTTCCATCCAATAGAAGTTTACAATATACCTCCCCAAGCCAACCAACAATTTCATCACCCTTTAATTTTTTGCCATCTGCGTATGGGAAAAGTTTTTGACGGATAATTGTATGTTCCCGATTAATGATAGTGAAATGGTTCAACAATTCTAACTCTAATTGCTCGAGATCTTTTAGGGACATATGGTTCCTATCATGTTTCAACATTTTTGCTGGTCATTTCTACCACTGATCTTAGATATAGAATATCTAATGAAAAGATTCTATTGATTGCTTTTTGGACAATTTTAGTCATTAACTGCATTATATAAAATCAATCATAATGTCCGGGATCACAAAGATCAGTTCTCCACTTTTTTTTAGGAGATGGATTATTTGAGACTTTAATGGACTCGTTAACTCTTTCTAAAATTATTATTTGTTTGTTATCTTTTGAAAAAATCTTTTTGCCAAGCTCCCTGACGTTTCTTCTATTTACAATCTGATTTTTCATCGTATCTATTTTATCCAATTCTTTATGCTTTCTTTCCTCATATGCCCTACTTTCCTCTTCTTCCCTCAACTTTCGAGCATCTTTTTCTCTCCTTTTCCACCATTTTTTCCGATTCAATGTTATCGTCTCTTTTGTATTTTGATAGAGGATTTATAGTCTGTCTTCTCTTTTTATTCATTGATGTTTACACATTTAAAACTTTCTTCAGATAATACCCCGTATAAGACCCCTCAATCCTCGCCACTTTTTCAGGCGTCCCCTCCGCAATAATCCTCCCGCCATTATCCCCTCCTTCCGGCCCCAGGTCTATTATGTGGTCTGCCACTTTTATGACATCCAGGTTGTGCTCAATAACCACAACGCTGTTCCCAGCGTCCACAAGCAGGGAGAGCATGTCGAGCAGTTTCTGAATATCTGCGAAATGCAGACCCGTGGTCGGTTCATCAAGAATGTAGAGCGTCCTTCCCGTACTTCTTTTGCTCAATTCGGTGGAAAGCTTGATGCGCTGCGCCTCCCCTCCCGAGAGGGTGGTGGCGGGCTGGCCCAGCCTGATATATCCGAGCCCCACATCAAAAAGCGTCTGAAGCTGGCGTTTTATCCTGGGGATGTTCTCAAAGAACGAGAGCGCTTCCTCCACCGTCATGTCAAGCACCTGCGAGATGTTCTTTCCCTTATATGCGATCTCGAGGGTCTCGCTGTTGAATCGTTTCCCGTGGCATACCTCGCACGGGACATACACATCAGGGAGGAAATGCATCTCGATAGTAATGATCCCGTCCCCCTTGCATGCCTCGCAACGCCCGCCTTTAACGTTGAAACTGAACCGCCCGGGCATATAACCCCGTGCTTTCGATGAAGGCAGCCTGGCGAAAAGATCCCTTACGGGAGTGAAAACGCCCGTGTATGTTGAAGGATTGGAACGCGGTGTCCTCCCAATGGGGGACTGGTCTATAATTATGATCTTATCGATGTTCTCCTGCCCGACTATACCCCTGTGCTTCCCGGGCTTTTCTTTGGCATTATAGAACTTCTGAGCCAGGGCTTTGTAAAGAATATCGTTAACGAGCGTGCTCTTACCTGAACCGGAAACGCCGGTGACCGCGGTCATCACGCCAAGAGGTATGTTCACATCTATCTGTTTCAAGTTATTCTCACTTGCCCCCACTATGGTGATTTTACCTTTTGGCTTTCTTCGCTTGCCAGGGATCGCTATCACTTTCTTATGGCTCAGATATTCGCCTGTAATGCAATTCTCGCATTTGATAACATCTTCCAGGCTTCCGGCAACCACCACTTCGCCACCGTGCACTCCGGCTCCGGGTCCCATATCCACGATAAAATCCGCACTGCGGATCATCTCTTCATCATGCTCGACCACTATGACCGTATTGCCAAGGTCGCGAAGCTGGGTGAGCATATGTATCAGTCTGGCATTATCCCGCTGGTGTAAGCCGATACTGGGTTCATCCAGGATGTAAAGCACGCCTACGAGGCTGGATCCGATCTGTGTGGCAAGCCTGATCCTCTGGCTCTCCCCTCCCGAGAGCGTGCCGGCCGCCCTCTCAAGAGTGAGATAATCAAGTCCCACATCCATGAGGAATCCCAGCCTCGCCCTGAGCTCTTTCATAATGGGTTTGGATATGATCGCCTCTTTTTCAGTGAATGAGAGGCCGTCAAGGAACTCAAGTGCCTTTTTCACGGAGAGCCGGGTGGTGGCGATGATGGATTTATCCCCTACCGTGACAGCCAGGCTTGAAGGTTTGAGCCGTTCACCTTTACACACGGTGCAGGGTTTGATGCTCATGTATTGCTGGATTCTCTCCCTCCCTTCTTCTGACTGGGATTCCCTGTATTTTCTTGCAAGGTGCGGTATGACCCCTTCAAAACTGCTCCAGTGTTCCCAGAGCCCGTCCCGTTCACGTGGCACATACCTGAATTGGATTTGCTCGCTCCCACCGTGCAGTATCACGCGCACATGCTCTGGTTTCAGTTCGGAGAACGGCGTGTCAAGCGAGAACCCGTAGTGTTTTGCCACTGACGCGAGCATCTGGTAATAGTATCCATGCTCATACCCCCACGGCTCGATAGCTCCCTGGCTCAGGGATTTGTTTTTATCCGGTATTATGAGGTCGGGATCGAACTCCATCGTGCTCCCGAGCCCCTGGCAGGCAGGACATGCACCGCGAGGGCTGTTGAAAGAGAACATATTGGGTTCAAGAGGCTCAAAGCTTATACCGCACTTTGTGCATGAGGCATGCTCGCTGAATAAAAGCTCCTTACCGTCGAGCATATCCACCACAACAATGCCGTTCCCCTCTTTGAGGGCAGTAGCGACAGAGTCAGAGAGCCGCTCCTCTATTCCTTTTTTTATTACCAGGCGGTCAACAATTACATCAATATCATGTTTCTGCTGCTTGTTAAGAACGATCTCCCGAGAAAGCTCGTATGTTTTGCCGTCCACCCTGACGCGGCTGAACCCCGAACTTGCAAGGTCCTCGAACATCTGTTTGTATTCTCCTTTCCTCTGTCTGGAGAGTGGTGCAAGCACATGGATCTTTGTACCATCGGGAAGCCCCATAAGTCTCTGTACGATCTGGTCAAGGGTCTGTGGAGTAATCTCGCTTCCGCAGTTGGGACAGTGCTGTCTTCCTATCCTGGCATACAGCAAGCGCAGGTAGTCGTATATCTCCGTCACTGTGCCCACTGTGGAGCGCGGGTTCTTGCTCGTGGATTTCTGTTCGATGGAGATGGCGGGGGAGAGACCTTCGATGTACTCTACATCGGGTTTGTCCATCTGTCCCAGGAACTGGCGTGCATATGCGGACAATGATTCAACATATCGCCGCTGGCCTTCCGCATAGAGAGTATCGAAGGCGAGCGAGGATTTGCCCGATCCCGAGAGCCCTGTTATCACGATCAGTTTATTTCTCGGAAGCTCAAGGTCGATGTTCTTGAGATTGTGGACGCGTGCCCCTTTGATGATGATTTTATCTGTTGACATGAAAAGAATAGACAGAGCTATATTGGCTTGGAATGGCTAAAATATTTGCCTTTGGTTTTTCCATTCGTGGATTTTTCCATACATATAATCATATAATACATAAATCAGTAGAAAACGTTATAGGAAAAGGACACTTTTTAAGTCCAGATTATGGAGATGGCTATTTTTGGATTTGATGATTATCCATCGGATATTTCATGGGATATGATCGAAACCAGTGAGCCTGCATTCGCCGCAAAATCTGTATTTAATGTGATCTGAAGGAAGGCAAAATAAACTAAAAACATTATCAGAAGGTGTCACAACTGGAAAAAGAGTCGCTTGGGAAAATAATGCTGAAATCAAGCTCATTAGTATTCTTTGCATTAATTATTACTCGCTTTTTCGGATTTCTATTTAATTCCCTTCTCACCAAGACTATAACGCAGGAAGAATACGGGATTTACACTTTTTCATGGTCGATTGCCCAATTAGGCGTGGGGATAATGCTTCTTGGTATCCCACCTGCGACAGCTTATTATATAGCTTTCAATCGAGGAAAAGGAGATCTTGAAAAAGTCAAAGCCTACACGAAAACCGGGTTCATACTGGTAATAATTCTGGTTTCTGTTTCCCTGTTTGGGTTGGTTTTAATAAACAGGCTTCTTCCAAATCTATTCTCTTTAAACAGGGAACTTGTCATGTTCCTGCTCTTGATGTTCATGATCCATGGCACAGGTTTTTTTTTCAGCCTGGTCATAAACGGTTACAGAAGACCTGAAGTAGCAACCATATTTGCAGCGACTACACCGATTGTTTCCTATTTATCGCTGATAATCCTTTCTTACCTTGGATACGGGTTCTATCCGATACTGATAAGCATCGCAGCCTCCCTGGCTATCCAATATGTGCTATCCGCTGCATATGTGGTGAAGAACTGGGGATTTGGAGGTAAATTCCAGTCCAAATTGGTGAAAAGCCTGGTTGTGTTCGGGATTCCTTTGATTTTCATGGACGTTTCGAACGGGCTATTGTACTCTTCAGGGATTTATATCATCAAGTATTATAACAATTTCGCGGACGTAGGGATATTCTGGGCTGCGAGCATGATCACAGGTGCTATGCTCATATTTCCACAAGCTGTGATTTCCATATTCTCTCCGGTTGTGAGCGAGCTTTTTGGATGCGGGGACAGGAAAAAGATCGAACACCTGTCTTCCTATATCATAGAAAGGCTCTTGATGTTCTCTCTTCCTTTGATTGCTATTTTGATGCTGTTTCCCGAAGGGATACTGAAAATAGTTTTTACGAAAGATTATTCTTCAGGTGCTACGCTTGTGCAGATACTTTCAATCTCCACATTTTTAACAGGCATATATCTTTTTTTTGTCTACATTATAATCAACTCAGGAAATCCAAGGCAGAATTCCAAAATCATGTTCGTGGGTGCTGTCTCGAACGTGATCTTCAATATTATCCTTGTTAAATATTATGGTATAACCGGGGCAGGCTTTGCTTCTCTCATTTCCGCGGCCATCATTCTATCAATATCTTTCAGATGGGCGAGGCAGAATGTAAAAATAATTATCTACAGGGACAGGACCTTGAAGATCATAGTCTCCCTGGCTTTGGTTTTACCTTTTATCTACGGCATAAAAATACTTTTCACAAATTTAATTCTGGCTTTTATTCTATCATTTGTAGTTCTGATAACAATCTACTTTACAGTCCTCTTTTTATTAAAAACTTTCAGGGAAGAAGATGAAGTCATGGTCAAAACAGTCCTCGGTGAAACAAAGTTTAGTGAATTCTTTAT
This sequence comes from Candidatus Methanoperedens sp., assembly GCA_027460535.1. Classification (NCBI taxonomy): domain Archaea; kingdom Methanobacteriati; phylum Methanobacteriota; class Methanomicrobia; order Methanosarcinales; family Candidatus Methanoperedentaceae; genus Candidatus Methanoperedens; species Candidatus Methanoperedens sp. The sequence continues at coordinate 61,317 of JAPZAR010000008.1, read as the reverse complement.
AAATAAACTAAGAAAAGGAATTTCATGATTTGAAACCATATATGGTAATCTCAGTGCCTGCGCCGCTAAAATTCAGGAGAACAAAACTTACAATTCCATGTCCGAGGATTGGGATCTTTGAGATGCCTTTAATCAATGCCCGGATAGGCTTCTGAGAAATTGTCTCAAAATCGCACTCGAATCCACGGGGTACAACCTTCACTTTCACAATCCCTGCACTTCTAAAAGCATCCCTGTACTCGTAATAAGGGTAGGCGTGTTCATTTGCCCCAAAAGCAACAGCGGGATGCTTCTTTCTAAATTCCTCATCGCCAGTGAAAAAAGGACGGATATGCTCTCCCCCGGCGATAACGAGCCCGTTCTTTTTCGCGCATCTTGCCATCTCGGAAACCATCCGGTCAAGGTCGGATGCATGGTGCAGCGCCTGGTGGCAGAAAACCACATCAAAGACACCTTCTTTGAGCGGGGAGTTCTCGCAATCCCCCAGGATAGCCTGGAAGGGCAATTTATCTCTGTATTTCCTGAACAATCCGAGGCCGCAGATATCACTTGAATTCATTTCAAGTGCAGTCACATCATAGCCTTTCTCCCCGAAAATATATGAAGTCCAGCATGTTCCCGCTGCGAAATCGAGAAGTTTGTCGCCCTTAGCTTTAATGATCTCCATTAGGAAACGAAAGTATAATGAGTCCCTGCCTTCTACCATTTTCCTGAGAAAGCCGGCAAAGGATCTATCCCAGCCTGACCTTTCTGCAAAAGCGTGGTAGCCTGAGATTTCTTTTTCTTTTAGGTTCATATTAATTTTTTAATACAATATTATAAACATCCATAGTCTTTCTTGCCGTCTCGTCCCATGAATAGTTCATAGCAGTGCTTCTGGCATTTTTTCCCAGATACCTTCGAAGTTTTTCATCTTTTATTAGCGTTTCAAGTTTGTCTGCAATTTCCTCGATATTATTGGGATCATCCAGATGAATTCCATCCATTCCATCCGTAATTAGCTCCCCTGCGCCTATTTTGCTATTTAAGACCGGAAGACCAGCGGCCATTGCTTCAAGCGTAGGTATGCCGAATGCTTCATATTTTGTAGGGAAAACAAATATATCTGCCATATTGTAAAACGAATTTAAATCATTTATATGTCCTGTGAATAAAACCTTACTGCCAACTCCCAACTTACTGGCTAGTTCTCTGTAATATTCATCTCCTTTTCTTGAACCTTCAACTGCTGCCTTACCAACAACTATAAGCTTAATATTTTTATGGCCACGCCTGTTAACTATTATATCAACGGCTCTAATCAGCTCCACCACCCCCTTTCTATAAAATTCCGTAGCCACTATTAATAATACTGTATCATTTTCATCAATCCTATATTTTCTTCTCAGTTCAGTTAATTTATTTTTTCCCAATGGTTTATATTCATCCAGATCCACACCAAGCGGAATTACAGCGATATCTTCATCAGGTACATTATAGTATTTCATAAGTTCTTCTTTGGAAGAAGTGGAGTCGGCTATAATCTTTTTGTAATTCCTGTGCGAATAATTTAATGTTTCTATTGTCAAATTAAACATATCAAGGAAGCCATGTCCTCGAATTTCGATCTCATTTTTTTTGAATTCCATCCCTGCTCTGTGAATACTATGGGCTGTAATAATATCCTGGCATATGCTATCACAACCGTTGATATGAATCATATCATATTTTGATCTCGATAATTTTAATCTCACTGTGCATTGCAATGTAAACGGGATAGAACTTATCACACGAGGGCCTGAAATTGTTGGAATTTTATGAAAAATTATGGCTTTATTGCAGACGTCCCTCCATCCTGTGGCATATACATGGACTTCATGTTGCCCAGCAAAATTTTCCGCCAGTTCCGCGACATATCTTGAAATCCCTCCCCGTTTATTATAATCGTCCGTGGTTAATGCAATTCTCATGATATTATCTTCCTGGCTACCATTATATTGCCAAGAGTGTCGTTTTCTTCATAAAAAATTCTATCGGTTATTGTGAATATCAATTGTAAGAACATACATATAACATGGGCTAATCCACGGAGTAAAATATTACGTAAATTCCCTTTCTCATCAATCGCCAGTAAGTAAAAAATGAAACTACTCAATCTCTGTCCTATAAGCGAAAAAAATCCTCCTAGTGGTTTTATATATATTACCTCAAAGCTGTTTTTTTCAGAAAGGTATTTTAAACCAAATTTGGTATATCTATAATAATCTTGGGGTGTTTCGTGTAACCCCCAGCATTGTGGAGCCGTCAGAATTAGCACTCCATTTTTTTTGAGAATCCTGTTAATTTCACTAAAAGCGGCAGAAGGTTCAGAAACATGCTCCAGAACTTCGGTGGCTAGCACTGTATCAAAAGTTTCATTTTTAAAAGGAAGGTGAGGAAGAATCGAATATATTTCTACATTTTTATTTTCCTTGTTCGCTGAAATGCTGGAAGGATAATCGATACCTATGTGTTCTTTCACCACATCTACAAAAACTTTTCTATACGGTTTTGTACCGCATCCCACATCCAGCATGCGCCCTTTAGCATAAATTCGGGAGTCGTTTAACGAATCTAAAATGAATTGCCTTATGATCCTATACTGGTTTAGCCAAGAAATCGAATATTTCAAACCAATTTCTCCAACAATTTTAGAGCAACACCTACTCTTGAGCCCCTCTCCACCTCCGGTGCCGCATCAAGCTCTTTCCTCTTCCATATTTTTTCATACAATTCTTCTTCCAAGGTCATGTGATCTGCTTTACCCAGTTCCAAGTATTCTTTATACCTTCAGCCAGCGAAGTCTTGGGCTTCCAGGCGTATTCCTTTTTTATTCGTGCTATATCCAGTACTATTCTGGACACATCACCTTTTCTTACGTTTACATATTCGGGTGTTATTCGATTCCCAATAACCTCCGACATTGTATCAACCAGGTCATTCAGAGATGTACCCGTACCGCTTCCCACATTGAAAATATGGTGTTCCGATTTGATTTTCCGGGAAATAGCGATCAAATTTACGTCCACTACATCCTTTATATACACATAATCCCTTATAATGCTGCCGTCACCATAGATCACAGGCGGCTTTCCTTTTGCGATATTGCTTAAGAATGCGGGAATAACTCCCTGCCCCTTGGAGGGATATTGACCTTCTCCGTAGGGATTGGAATATCTGAATATTGTGTAATCCAACCCGTATGCGTAATTGAAATATTGTATATACTTTTCAATCGCCAATTTTGATATGCCGTAGGGGCATATGGGATTCGTTGGTTCGTCTTCGCCCACGGGAACTTTTGGGGGTTCCCCATAAACTGTGCCTCCAGAGGATGTAAATATGATTTTCCTGACATTAGTATTTATCAGGTCCTGCAGTAAACCTATTGTCCCAATTACATTTGATTCCACATCATATACAGGATCGAGGATGGAATTCTGGGGATTGGTGGTAGAAATGTTATGGAAAACGAACTCAACGTCTTTAATGGCCTTTTTTCGAATTCCTCGGTCCAAAAAATTACCTTTGATTATCTCAATTCTATCCAATATAGGTTCGAGATTGGAAGTACCGGATTTAAGATCACTCAATATTTTGACACTGTAACCGTTCTCAACCAAAATCTTAGCTATCTGAGAGCCTATAAATCCGTTTCCACCTAATATGAGACAGCTACTCATAAAAGTGGTTTCCACCACCATTCATTCTTTTTATACCATTTTATCGTTGACTTCAAAGAAGTCTCAAAATCATGCTCTGGTTCCCATCCGAGTCTTTTTATTTTCGTAAAATCCAATGAGTATCTTCTATCATGCCCCGGTCTATCTTCTACAAATTTTATCAGACTATTTGGCTTATCAAGTTCGGAAAGGATCAGGTCAGTGATCTCCAAATTCGTTTTTTCATTTCCAGCGCCGATATTGTAAATCTCTCCCGGGGTTCCCTTTTGATACACCATGTCAATAGCTGAACAATTATCCAGAACATATATCCAATCTCTTACATTCATCCCATCACCGTACACCGGCAGTGGTTTGTTTTGTATTGCGTTTATTATAAAGAGTGGTATAAGTTTTTCCGGATATTGATAGGGACCGAAGTTATTAGAACTGCGGGTAGTCAGGACCGGGAGGCCATAGGTTTTATAATAAGCCCCGACCAGCAGATCTGCGCCGGCTTTGCTTGCGGAATACGGCGATGCAGGCTTTAATATATCATCTTCCTTGAAAGAGCCCTTTTCTATTGAGCTATAGACCTCATCTGTGCTTATCTGGATATATTTCTTAATCTCATATTTTCTTGCGGCCTCAAGCAAGGTATATGTTCCAAGAACATCAGTCTTGATAAAAGCGCCGGGTTCCTTTATTGATCTATCCACATGGGTCTCGGCCGCGAAATTAAAAACAATGTCACAATCTTTTATCGCTTTTTCGACATCTTCTCTGCTGCAGATGTCCCCTTTTATGAACGATATCTTCTTTTTTATATCATCCAGATTTTCAAGCCGCCCGGCATATGTGAGCTTATCTATGACCACGATCTCATCATCCGGGCGCTTTTCCAGCATGTATCGGACAAAATTACTTCCAATAAAACCCGCACCTCCCGTAATTAAGAGCTTCATGCATTCACTCCGGCAGGCATAGATTCCAGCATCTTATTCATTATCACATCTTTATTTTATTATTCAATTGGTATAACAGTTCATTTGCCTCAAAATAGGATTCGAAAGTTCCACTGTCCACCCAGCGGCCTTTAACAATGTCATATTTTAATTCATGATCTTTGATATATACATTGTTCACGGAAGTTATCTCGTATTCACCTCGATCTGACGGCTTTATCTTTTTGAGGATATCAAAAACCTTTGGATTGTACATATAAACCCCGACCACGGCAAAATCTGTTTTAGGTGATTGCGGTTTTTCTTCTATCTCAAGTATGTGTTTTTCATCCATTGCAGCTATTCCGAACCTCTCCGGGTCATTCACTTTTTTCAACAGTACCCTTGCACCTTTCTCCTGTTTTTCAAAATTCCTGACATAAGGAGATATGCTGTATTCAAAAACGTTATCCCCCAGGAAAACCACGATCTTATCATTGCCCGCGAAGTTTTCAGCTAATGATAATGCATCAGCTATCCCCTTGGCTTCCTCCTGCACTTTGAATGTAAATTCACATCCGAATTCTTTTCCGCTACCTAAAACTTTGACAATGTCTCCCATGTGGTCGGTACTGGTCACTATCATTATTTGTAGTATCCCGGCACTTACCAGTTGTCTGATGGGATGAAATATCATAGGTTCCTTTCCAACAGGCAATAAGTGCTTGTTGGTGACCTTCGTCAGAGGATATAAGCGAGTTCCTTTTCCGCCTGCTAATATTATTCCCTTCATAATACCATCTTCTGATTATATCTTAATAATTTTATTACTTTTTCACTACCATTATGTAGCCTAAAGTATCTCCTTCCTGTCTGTCCAGTCTGTCCAGTGACAAAAAGAATGCCTGGATAACCGCACATGAACTTCTTTTTATCATTTCTCCAAATATTGACGCTGGCGTCCCTCTCCAATGATATGACCAGCTACTTAATCTTTGTCCAATCATGCCCCAGAAACCGCATCTTTCCTCAATATAGACGATCTCAAATTCGAGACTCTCTGCAAGATATTTTAATCCGTATCTAGTGTAACGATAATAATCATGCGGAATCTCATGCAATCCCCATGTCATGGGGGCTGTCAATATCAGATGTCCGTCCCTTTTTAGGACTCTATGTGCCTCTTTTAGCATTTCTTTCGGTTCAGGAACATGTTCAAGCACCTGGAGCGAGATAACAGTATCAAAACTGTTTGATTTAAAAGGCAGCTCCAAAACGGAACCATGAACATCTGCTTTTTTCTCTTCCTTATTTGCAGATTCAGAGAGGGGTAAATCAATTCCAATATAATTTTCTTCGCGAAAAATAAGAGCATACGGTTTATTTCCGCAGCCCATATCCAATATGTTCCCGCAGGCGTATTTTTTGGCTTTGATTAACGCATCCAGGATGGACTGATTTTCAATTTTATAGGGAGAAAGATAGGATATTTTTCCGCGGTAAAGCAAATCTTCATTTCTCTTCTTCCACGAGGATTGAATGTTCATTTTCCTAAAGCCTTCTCATAAACTTTTATTGTGTCATCAACCATTCTATCCACGCTGTACCGTTCCATTATCTTTCTCCGTGCATTTTTCCCAAGCTTAGCTCCCAGCTCCTCATTTTTTAAAACTTCAAGTATTTTTTCCTTTAATTCCCTGAGATTGCCGGGTTGGATTAAAATCCCATCGATATAATTCTCTATGACAGTAGGAATCCCGCCTATCCTTGATGCAATGACAGGCCTCTCACAGGCCATCGCCTCAGGGATCACCAGAGGCCCGGCTTCCACTCTCAGCGTCGGGAAGGCAAAAACATCTGCAATATTGTAATAAAATTTCAGCTCTTCGTGCGATACTTTTCCTGTGAAGACCACATGATCGGAAACCTTAAGTTCCTGAGCCATTTTCTTTAAATTCTCCATGGCCGGGCCATATCCCACCAGAACCAGCTTTATTTCCCTATCCTCTTTTAAAAGTTCAGGCATGACCCGAATAAGGAGATCATGCCCTTTCTGCCCGGTCATCACGCCAATTGACAGGATAATTTTCTTGTTTTGAAGTTGATATTTTTCTTTCAGACCTGAAACCTCTAAATCCGGTCTGAATGTATCTACATCAATACCGTTCTGGATCAAAATAAATTTTTCTTCAGGGATGTTGTATTGTTTTTTGAGATCCTCTTTTAATTCATTGCTGACCGCAATTATTTTGCTGGCTCTCTTGCTTGTGATTTTATCATCTTTATTATGATTTATTAGAAAATCATTATAAAATATATATAATGCAATGATAAAACCTTTTATTGATTTTGTATTTATCGCGCTGATTATTTCGTTTAACGTTGTTCCCTGAAAAGTTACGATAAAGGGTATTTCATTATGACAGAATCTCGCAAATCCATAACCAGAGGTGCTTTGACTGTGAACTATATCAAATCTTTCTTCATAGTTCAGTTTTTCAAATAATTCCAGAGATTCTTCATAAAATCTCGCCGTACATTTAAGGGATTTATCACCCACGTAGTAGATTTTCAAATTTCCTTTCTCTTCTTTCTTAATTCCCAGCGGGTGCCTGGTGGTTATTACGGTTACTTTATGCTGTCTTTTGATGAGTCCATCAACTAAAGATTGAACATGGATCTCCATTCCCCCTGTAATATGAACGGGCAAGCCTTTAGCGAAAATGCAGATATTCATAAATCTCCACCTATCTTCCTTATTAATACTACTGCATCTTCAAGGGATTCTACTCTATAATCAACCTTAACAGATTGATTATATGGTTTATCTATTAAGAGCGTTATACACCCGGCGGCTTTTCCGGCATCTATATCTTTCCAGTTATCCCCTATTAAGAAAGACCTTATTAGATCTACCTTCCATTTTTTTGAAAGGTCCATAAGCATTCCAGGTTTGGGTTTACGGCAGGTGCATTTATCGCGGTCGTCATGTGGGCAGACCATTATATCCTGGATAGGGAACAGTTCGTACAGCATCTCGTTTATTTTCTCTGTCGTGCCCTCCTCAATATAGCCCCTTGATATGTCTGGTTGATTTGAAATTATAAAGAGATAATAGCCCATCGAAGATAATTCCCCAAGGGGCTTTTCTATTCCGGCAACTAACTTGAATTCTTCAAATCTCCAGGGCGATGACGGTTTCTCGCCATCGTGAAAAACGATCTCATTTATGACCCCATCCCTGTCCAGAAACACAGCCCTGTTGTTGATATTTGTCACACCGATATTAATTCTCTTACAACTATTTCAGCATCGATTCAATTTTTTTAGCATCCTTCAGGAACATCTGCACAGTTTCCTTACTGTACGGATGAACGATCATTCCTTCAAGAAGATTTGGGGTTGTTGTCACAATGTGGGCCCCGGCTTCAAGCCATTCTACGATATTCAATACTTCCCGTGTGGAACCGACGATAATTTTTGATTTAAGATCAAAATCATCGATAAGATTTCGCAGTTTCCTTATTTCTTCACAGCAGTTATATCCCATATTGTTGACCCTGCCGCCGAATATCGAAACATATGTCGCCCCTGAAAGCGCTGCCAGAAGGCACTGCTGCGCGCTCATCATTGCGGTCACATTGACCCTGACGTTATATTCTGTTTCGAGTTCATGGACCACTTCAAGGTTCTCAAGTTCACCATTCGGGCCATGTATCGTTATTTTGACATTGATGTTATCAGCCCATCCGGCAAATTCCTTCGCCTGCTCTATCATCCCATCACGGTCGTTGGTCATTACCTCGACAGATACAGGATACGGCGCGATTAATTCTGCAATTTCGATCGAACGTTTCTTGATGCCTGACATTCCGCCGCCGACCCCATCCTTCAGCATGATGGTCGGATTGGTCGTTACTCCTCTGATTATTCCCATTTTATGGTATTTTGCAATTTCCGATATTATACTCGAATCCAGAAAGATCGGCATATTTCAGTCTCCTTTTTTAGATTATTATATACAATACTATTATTTAACTGATTCCCATTTCATTTCATGAATACTCAGGTCAGGATGGGATACAAGTAAATGCCACACCAGCGCCTGGAATGATTCTGTATGAGGAGTAACCGTATCCTTATTCACTATAGGGACTATCACGCAGGCATCCGCCACTTTTGCCGTGTACCCGCCGTCCCTACCGACTACACCGCATATCTTCGCCCCTGCCGATTTAGCATATTCCAGCGCCTTCACGATATTTGCGCTTATGTTTTTTTCCAAGTTGCCCCCTCCAACTGAAAATACGAACACCATATCATTTGCATCGAGCTTGCTGACTTTCAGCCATTTAGCAAAAACAGTATCCCACCCCTCATCATTTGTTCTTGCCGTCAGTTCGGATACATTATCCGTTGGTGCATAGGATTCTATTCCGGCTATCTTTCGAAAATCGTTGACCGCATGTGATGCATTCCCGGCCCCGCCACCGACGCCCAGGAAAAAAATGCGTCCGCCGTCTTCACGGACATTGACCAGCAATCTTATTATCTTTTCGATCTCCACATGATCCAATTGATCGATTATTTTTTTAGCATCATCCAGATATTGATTTAGGTAGGACATAGAATTACTACTTTAATGGTATCTATAAGTTCATTAATTTTTTTCTCAATTCATCTTTTTCATCCAGGTTGGCAAGATTTATGCGCCTCATTGTATAGAGTTCTGAATCAGTTATTTGCCTGACAGATTTTTTAAAAGTTTCCGTGTTCCATTTATCGAAGCTTGCACTGATGGTTTTACCAGTCAATCCATCTGATTCAGATGAAATTAGAAATTTCACACAATCAACCACAACCTCCATTGGGACTGAGCCTTCTTTTAGCTGAATCTTTGTTTTTTTGAAATGCTCACCTGCGGTCCCTTCCCCGGCCTGGAGCGTAGCATCGTGTATCTCGGTAGCAACAAATCCTGGAGCTACACAATTTACCTGTACGCCAAGGTCTTTTAGCTCTACTGCAATGTTCTCTGAAAAGCGGACCACCGCTGCCTTGGAAACAGCATAGGCGCTGTAATTGGGAAAAGCGCCAAATGCACCACCCCCTGAAAAATTAATTATTTTCTTAACTTCGGAGTGCATAAGAAGTTCTAAAAAATGCTTTGTGACAAGGTATGCTCCGAACATATTTATCTCAAAAGTCTTTTTCCACATTTGTGAGTCGGTCTTATCAAATCGTCCTATTGCCCCAAAAAGACCTGCAGAATTTATTATTACATCAATGTGATTAAATTTAGTCTTAACAAAATTTAAAAGGTCGATAACACTTTTTTCATCTGATACATCGCAGGTGTGGTAATATATATTTTTACCTTTTCCAGCCACATTTTTTAAATTCTTTTCCTTCCTGCCGCAAATAATGACCGAATTACCATATGCACTTAAATCCCCGGCCAATGCAGCCCCTATGCCGGAGCCGCCGCCTGTGATCAATATATTAAGATTCCTGTTTTTCATTTTTACTCCTTTATTGCCATGCCAATTGCGATATATTTAAAATCTTCAAGCTCTTCGATTCGGTTGGAATAGAGATTGACGCAATCAATTATTAAAGGATATTCCATGAGTTTTCTTAACTTTTTGACATCCAGCGCCTTAAACTCATCCGGGTCAGTGAGCAGAATTAAACAGTGGGCTCCTTCCACCGCGGCATATCTATCCTGAGCAATATCCACATTTCCAGGATGACCTGTGGATCTTACGAGCGGGTCGAATGCGCTGATGGCGGCTTCATCCGACAACTCATCGATTAATTTTAAAGCAATGGAATTCTTTAATGACGTTACATCCCTTTTGTAGGCAAGGCCCCAGATACATATTCTTGGTTTTTTCACGTTCTGGAATAAATATTCCCGTAATTTTTTCTCAACCCATTTGTAACGGGTTTGATTCAAGTTCACGAGAACCCTGATCAGATCCGAATTCAAGTTTTTATTTTCCTCAAGCTGTGAGAGAGAGATCATATCACGTTCAAGGTTCCCACCCGTGACCCCGAGACCTGGCCGAATATATGCATAAGGACCTATCCTTTTATCGAGCCGAAGCGCCGGTATTATTTCATTCATGTCCGCCCCATAAGCTTCACAAAGATCGGCAATGGCATTGGCATATGACACGGAATTAAAAAGATAAAAATTGATGGCGAGTTTTGTAAGTTCGGCGCTTTCATATCTCATGACCACTAAAGGTGCACCAAACCCATTCAGCCGGTTTTTAAGATCAGCATATTCATCCAGGCCTTTCCCGGCTTCAGTCCCCAGGATTATCCTCTCAGGCTGAAGAAAACGATCAACCGCATTTCCAATTATTAGCGTCTCGACCATGTAAAACAATTCAAAATCTAAATCGGGTCTCCTTTCTTTTATATGTCTTTTCAATTCATTGCAGGTTCCTACCGACACCTGGCTCATTACAACTATTTTAGTTCCATGGCAAAGATGCGGTATTGTTTTTTCAACTAGCTCATAGAATGAACCATAGTCGCTCCTATTATTCTCATCGGTCTTTATGTCCTGTGTGATGAAGACTGTGCTGCATCTCGATAGATGGCTAAAATCAGTGGTAAACCTGATGCTTTTCCTGCTTTTAGCAAAAAGATCAGCAAGTTTCGGTTCCTCTATCGGTAGTTTCCCGGATGCCAGTTTGTTAATAATTCCCGTGTCCGGGTCTACAGCTATCGCATCCGGGAATCTGGATGCCCAGCATATGCTTGAGACTATACCTAAATGGGTCAATCCTACAAAACCTGTGATGTTTTCATGGTTCATCTGTTCACCGGGTTTTTATATTTGAAATAAGGGCGTTGATGGATTTTGTTATATACAGATCATTTTCATATGAAGATTTTCCAATGTTTATCATTTTTTCAAAATAAGCGATGTCCTCTTCCCATGTCTTATCTTCTCCTGACGAGGTAATGACGCTTTCTCCCGGGACTCCGCTTGGGAAAACGCGTTCGCGGTGGATAAGCCGGCTCCCGCCCCATTTATGTAGCCCGTATAGATGAAGCGACCCCTTGCTTCCGAACGCCTCGATAGTGAATGTATTTTTCCACACGATTGTGCTGCATAAAAAATGGAACCTGCCGTCAACAGTTGAAAATGCACAGTAATCAAGCGCATTCGCTTCAAAATTACCCACTCCGGTAATCCTGTATTCACGCTGATGTTCAGGGAACAGATATGCTGCGAGGTCAAGCAAGTGGCATCCCAGATCATCTAAAACGCCGTGCCCTGCATCCCGCCAGGTGCCGATGATGTTCGAGACGGTTCCGTTCCCGTAAATAAAATTAGCGAAGTAAGGCTGGCCGATAGCCCCATCGTCCAAAAGTTCCTTAAATTTGATGACCAGAGGTTCAAAACGGTGGTTATATGAGGTGTACCAGATCACTCCGCTGGCTCTTGCACTGGAATCTAATCTATCCGCAGTCTTTTCATCTTTGAACAACAGCGGTTTTTCTACTAGCGCGTGTTTTCCGTTTTCTATGAGATATTCGAGAATATCCATCTTGACCGCATTTGGAACCGATACCACAGCAGCATCATAGAGATGAAGCGGGACGCCTCTGCAATCACTGTATTCTGCATCTTCCAGGAAAGGGTCCACGATTGCCATACATTTTTCATTCAGTACCTTGTGCCTCTTTTTACCAATATTCCCATAGCCGATTATTATATATCTCATAGTTCAGATAAATATTGTCTGTAAAAAATTCTCCTGGAAGATCAGGCAAATTTTTGCTCATGGATCTTTTTTATTTTAGCCTCAATTTCTTCAATTGAGATGGGGATATTCCCTTCTTTTTCACATGCTATTGCAGCTCCCATACTTCCAAGTACCGAACTTGTCAGGATATTATTTGAGGCTTTATATGCAAGAGAAGTAGCTGCTAACATGGCATCGCCTGCTCCCGTTGCATCGACCAGGTCTTCTACGAAGCTATCGATCATGAAAAAGTCCCTTGGATTTTCATTTACATCCCTGTACACTAAAATACCTTTTTCACCGAGCTTCAATATCAAATACCTCGCTTTGGATTCCTTATACAATTTTGCACCAAGTGGCCTGATACCTGTATCCTGGTCACCGAGTGCGAATCTCGCTTCTTTCTCATTCGGGAGGATTATGTCAAAGTTCTTAAATTCCAGAATGTTCCCCCATCTATTACTTACCTGGCTATCTGCAACTTTTATCGCGCCCTGATGTATCTTCCTGCTGAACAACTTTATTGTCTCTTTCTGGAAAATACCGTGCCTGAAATCACTGAAAATAACAATATCCGATTTTTCCCATCTTATTTGATTGCCTATCTCTTCTAATATCTTTTCAGAGACGATGCTGTTGTCAAGGGTATCGACCTGCAATAGTTTGTATCCATCTGCCCAGAACCTCTCTTTCATTGTTGTCGGTCTGGTATTGTCGATGATGGCATTAATCTTGATATCCCACTTATTCAGGTCATCAATAACGAAATCTTTCAGATTATCGTTTCCAAGTACTGTCGTGAATGTAACATCCGCACCCAGGCTCTTCAAATGTTTTGCCACTATTCCTGCGCCTCCAACAAACATCTTTGATGTTTCCAGTTTTATACTGAATGTTGGAGTTTTGGTTGTCGGTCCCAAAACCGTGCAATAAGAATATTTATCTACTATCGTATCCCCCACGACATGCACCTTTATACTTCTAAATTTATGAAGTGTGCTTAATATGTCTTCAAATGTTACTTTCTCTGCCTCCATGATCGCCATTAGCTTGTCAATGGAGATCTTGGGCTTGTGAACTGTCAGGAGGTGGGTGGATGAATATACCACATCCCCGGGGCTGAATAATACCTCTCCTCCATATGATGAGATCGCTTTAATTTCTTCCTTTGTCTTTGGGTGGATTCCATCCTTACTATATTCAAAGCCCTTTACAAAAAAATCAGGTTTAATTTTAAGAATATTTTTGATGGGTGTTGCTTCATAGTCTACAATTACATAATCAACCATTTCTAATGCAGCCAGGTTTTTTGCCCGCAATTCTTGCGGCACATAAGGTCTATCTTCACCTTTTGAAATAAATTTGTCAGCAGTAAAACTTGCAATTAAAATATCACCTTTTTCTTTTGCATAAGTCAAGTGTCGGATATGTCCCGGATGAACTATGTCAAAAGTGCCATGACACATTACCACTTTTTTTTCTCTAGGCGGTTGACCAATAATTTCACAAAGCTCTTCTATGGTCTTAATCTTGTTTGAGTAGTTTAACGACATATCATTTATCACTCTAAATCATGTATTCTTTAATCCATTATTTGCTTAAATATTTGAACCAATCTTTTGTTGCAGAAGCGATCGTTTCCGGGGTCCAGGCAGGGGCAGCCTTCCAGTAATCTATGTTCTCAAGCATGATCTTTACACCCTCTTCAAAAGAAATTTTTGGTTTCCATCCAAGCAGATCCTTTATTCTTGTTATATCAGCAAAAGTGCAGTCGGGCTCACCAGGCCTCTTAGGAATGTGTACCACATCTTTTCCCCCCAGGAGCTCGACAAGACGGTTAACGCTATATGTATCCCCGCTGCCAACATTGAGTACCTCGGATGTCAGGTCAGATAACGCTGCCATGAGGCAGGCATCCACGACGTCTGTCACAAAAGTAAAATCCCGCGTCTGCGTGCCATCTCCAACTATTGTAAAGGGTAGTCCTTTTAGTTTCTGGGCAAGAAAGACTCCAAATACAGCACCGTAGGTGCCGGATGTACGGGAGCGCGGCCCGTATACGTTGAAAAATCGCAGCGATACCACCGGCAATTTGTAAACATTTCCCCAGTGGAGCACCATCCGCTCTCCAAGATACTTGGTGAGAGCATAAGGATATTCTGTCCTTGTTTCTGCAGTCTCGGGAGTCGGATAGATATCTGGGATGCCATAACATGAGGAAGATGCTGCGTAGATGAATCTTTTTACTTGATTCTCCCGGCACAGCTCGAGCACATTGAACGTCCCATCCACATTCGATCGAAAATATTTTTCAGGATGCTGGATGGATGGGACGATATCTGCAAGGGCAGCAAAGTGGAAAACCCAATCTGCTCCGTCAAAATAATGGCTGATGGCAGCCGTATCGTTCACGTCAGCACCTACGACCTGCAGGTTCCTGCGTCCCTTCTGGTGCGCAAGATTCTCGGGCCTGCCCGTGCTGAAGTTGTCAATGGCGATCACATGATGACCATCTCCGAGAAGCCGATCAACCATATGGCTTCCAATAAAGCCCGCTCCACCTGTAACAATAGTTTTCATTTTTCGCATAGAATCTTATCTTACTCCATTTTTCCTGAGCGTTTCCATCGTTTCAGCCAATGCATTTTCTATAGTACTGATTTCCCATTCCTGCATCTGTGGGGAGATCGGAAGACTTAATTGTTCATTGAACCACACATGCTCACAAACCGGGCATTCTCCAATATCATGTCCTTTCATACGTAAGATCCCGCCCAGATGGATGGGCCAGAACCGTATAACGATGTCGATCTTATGCTTTTCTTTCATATGATATACGAAATCATCGCGTTTAATGCCTGTATTGCTGTCAAGGAAGAATGTGAAAAGATGCCATGCGTGTTTGCAGCCGGGAAGGATTTTTACCGGCCTTAACCCATCTATCTTTGAAATTGCCTTGTTATAGCGGCTCGCGATCTTTTCCCTTTGGGCGATGAAGTCATCCAGCTTTTTTAATTGAACGCGACCTACTGCTGCTTGTGGGGTGGACATACGGAAAGATGTCCCCACCTCATCAATCCTCGACCAGTCGTAGTCCCATGCATCCCCGGCATGCATGAAGATCGGGGATTTCGGTTTGGGGTAATTCCCAAGATTTGTGGTTTTCCTTTTGGATTTCTCGCCGTATGGGAAACATGTCCTGATGCCTCGTACCATTTCGGCGTAAGAATCATTATTCGTCGTAATCATTCCCCCTTCCCCCAAGGTGGTTATGTTTTTCATTGTGGAAAAAGAGAAGCAGGTAATATCGGCAAATCCCCCCATTTTCCTTCCCTTATATTCCGCGCCAACAGCATGGGCTGCATCTTCAACAACTGCTAATCCATATTTTTTGGCTATCCTCAGGATTGCATCCATATCCGAAGGATTTCCCCCATGATGCATAACGTAAATCGCTTTTGTCCTGGGGGTTATGAGAGATTCTATCGTCCCAGGGTCCATATTGAGTGATCCCGGGTCTATATCAGCGCATTTGATATCGACGTTGCGCTCGATCAGAGCCACGATAGTGGCCCAGAAAGCATTGGCCTGGCAGATGACCTCATTCCCCGGGCCAAGATGAAGCAATTGCGCTGCGATGCGAAGCGCCCCTGTACAGGAACTCACAGCCACTGCATGCTTCACATTGCAGTACCGGGCAAACTCCTGTTCAAAAAGATCCACGTCTTTCCCGCGTGTAAGGGGTTCCCCCGATTCGATCACGCGGCGGACAACGGCTATTTCTTCCTCGCCCAGAATGCTCCCAACCGGATACTCTTCTATTAAATCTTTGCTCATTTAACTCCGATCACAGCACAATTTTTCCATTTTTTATCTGCGTTTTATACCATGCCATATTGAACAATTCCGGATTATCTTTATCAATCAGGTAATTCTCAAATGCAAAGATCAAATCCTGGATTGCATTTTCTACATTCCTTGTAAAAGAAAATCCAAGCTCCTTTTTGATAAGTTCAGAATTCAGGCTGTGGCTTCTTTTATCAGGTCCCACTGCAGTTTTTATATCGCATTTTACATAACTTTTGACCATTTCGCCCAATTCCATGAGCGACATTGTCTCGGCCCCGCAATTGTAGGTCTTTCCATTGATTTTTTCACTATCTGCAGCGAGCAATGCCATATAAGCGTCCACCATATCATCGATATGGATGTGGGGTCTGACCCTCTCTCCGCCTTCGATAACGATTTTACCCTCGTAGTAGCCCTTGAATGTTAAGAGATTGACGATCAGATCCAGTCTCTGGCGCGGGCTGTAGCCGCATACGGTAGCGGGACGGATGCTGACGGTAACAAATTCGTCCGAGGTCTTTGTTTTCAGGTATGATTCAATTATCGCTTTTGTTTCGCTGTATAATGACACAGGGGCAAGGGGAGTTTCCTCAGTAATGTCAGGATCGTCATTAACTCCATAGACACTTGAACTGGAAGCAAATATGAATCTTTTTAATTTATTCTTGATGCTGGCATCGATCAGATTTTTCTGTGCATCGATATTTACAGCTCTTGTAAGAGATGGCTCAAGGTCGCCCATGGGATCGTTTGAGATCGAAGCCAGATCGATAACAGCGTCCGGCCTAATGCGTTTGATAATATCCCTTACTTCATCAAATTTCCGCAGGTCTATATTATAGCATGATAATTTCCTGTTAAATGGAAGATAGTTCCCGTATATCATCCAATCCAGTACATATACCCTGTAACCCGATCCAAGAAGCTCCGGGACAAGCTTGGTTCCAACATATCCGCATCCACCAGTTACCAACACTGATTTGATTTCATTCATCATGTTTCACCGTTGACCATTTTTGATCTTTTAATAGCTCCTCATGTGTTTTACCTTTTCTGAAAGGAACTTTTATCCCTGGCATACTCCAACAATCTTATGTGAAGTTTTTCTATCTTTTTCATGATTTTGTATGCAGGCTTATTCCAGTGCCTTCTCTATTAAATATCTGATATTTATTATAATCCTCTGGTTTTAGAATTATTTGTCTCCATTTTCATACCTTTAACTATCTCCTTTTTATTAAGTATTTCCATAAGTATTTGACATTGTATAGTCCCGAAACCAATAAGTTCTTGACATCATCAACAACAAGCCTCTAACAAAAGCATAGGCTTATAAGATTTTATATTATCTATATCACTTAATTTTTATTACATTTAATCCCTTATTGATTGTCCATTTTAAATACTCAATCTTCCTATTGCCTATAACTATGTTCTTAACATAAATCCAATTCATAATAAACGGATACAGTCTTCGATGACCTATCCTAAATATCGCCTCACGCGCTAATTCGTCCAAATCTTTATGATCGGGTGTAAAATTATAATTTTCTGTTACATATTTTAAAGTAGCATTTTGTTTCAAAGTGTTAAGGTAAGGGTAATCCTTCTCCGTTACCGAAATATTATATTTCTCAACTATTTCACATCCCGGAAACGGTACAAAAATGTTATAAATTAATCTGTCCGCATTAATTTCTTTGGCAAATCTAATAGTCTCCTCTCTCTCTTGTACCGTCTCTGTGGGAATATTTGTCATATAATTCGCCAAGGTCCGAACTCCATTTTTTCTGCACATTTCCAAAGTATCTTTCGCCTGCTGTAACGACACGCCTTTTTTAAGAATTTTCAAAACTCTTTCCACACCAGATTCCAATCCGAAATCAACTTGGATGCATCCTGATTTTTTCATCCTTAATAACAGATCTTCCGATAGCAAATTAGCCCGAGTATCACATCCCCATATTATTTTGATACCGCGCTTATCAATCTCATCACAGATTTCGTAAACATGTTGTTTGTTGATTGTGAACGTTTCATCAAGGAAATAGATAGCATTAACTTTATATTTTTTTATCAAAATCTCCATCTCGTCAACTGCTTTTTTGGCGTTGATGAGTCGTTGAGGGCCTAGAAAGTGTTGTTTCGGACAGAATGTACAATGATAAGGACAGCCACGTGATGTATAGAGAGTTCCACAACTAACGAGAACGCCACGCAGAATACCATCTGTCAATCTAGTATAATAAGACATATCTATTAAATGGTAAGCTGGTGGTGGAAGAGTGTCTAAGTCAGCCAAAGGTCTCGGTTCTGTATATTTGACCGAATGTTTAAGGACTGAAATACCCTGGACATCGGTAATCGGAGTGTTGTTTTCTATAGACTTTGCTAACTCCAATACTGTAATCTCTCCTTCTCCAATACAAACATAATCTGCATATCCCAAAAATTCCTGCGGTGCGTAAGATGGATGGAAACCACCGACTACTATCGGGATGTCCTTTATTTTCTTGATTCCCACACATAGTTCTTTAATGTCAGATACATCTCCTAAATAGCATGTAAACCCGATGAGATCAGGGTGAGTTAAATTAATGTGTTCGAGAAGAACGGATTTATAATCTTCGTATGATTTTATTTCTTTACGATTAAATATTTCAACGTCTATACCATTCTTTTCCAGATTCGATGCAATACACATTAATCCCAGCGGTGGGATGTGACCATGTATCGCCGTTATGGGAGGGTTAACGAGCAAGACTTTCATATTTTATCCTCTCTGTGAAGATAATGGTAGCCGTCATCTCTTATAATGATATTCAACTATATCCACATCCATATTCTCTAAATATTCTGCAATGATATAAATCATAGTCGAGAATAGCAAATGTCTTAATCTAATTGGCAGCAAATTAACTAAATGGATATATTTTCGTTGCTTCCATGTGTACTTCGGTATTGCTTTACGCATCATCTCCACGTCAATCCACGATTTCGAAACCGGATTCCAGACAAATTTATGTTCGCCTTTACCTACTCCGCCAAAGAATACTTCACCATAGATGTGATGAATGAGTCCCGGAGCGGTTATAGTTATATTTTGTCCTACCCTGTTACATTCCTTTAAAAATAACTCCGGATCATCTAAATGCTCAATAACATGGTTAGAATAAATATGTTCAATAGATTTCTTTTTAAATGGTAAATACTGAGCGTCCCCAATAACCATATTTTCTTTTAGTTTCACTGGATACCCTGCTCTGTGAATGTGGTTTTTAAAGAACCGTTCTAAAAACAGATTGGCTTTTGGATTTGGGTTATGGCCGCTGCCAACATCTAATATCCAGTTCATCTATTGTTTAAGAATAAAGTTCGAGAGGTTTTGATTACCCAGAATCTTGATCTGGGATTTGAGCTTTGGTCTTTTTGGGCACTGTCCTATCCCTGAAATATCTTCAAATATCTCTTTAAAAAATCTCATTTTTATTAAATTCTCTCCTTTTTTTATTGATATCAGAACTAGAAACATATACAGTAGAATGTCCAGACGTTATTTTTATGCAGGGAACCGATGATTTCATCAAGCTGACCAAGAATCAGTACCCTTTTAAAAACCTTATTTAGATCCTCGTACAATTCATCGTAAGCGTACTCATGCAGATGATATTTCAGCCTGTTCGGCGTCAGAAGATCTTCGGGCAATCTTCTTGGAGTTGAAAGGAAAAGAACAGCGTCCGTATCCTTATGATCATTGATGGTCTTCAGGAATTCAAATGACTTTTCTCTGCTCATGTCCTGAATTACCTCAAAGCAGGTAATGATATCTTTATTTTTTATCACCTCTGGATTTTTTAATATATCTAAGTGTTCAAATAAAATATTCTTGGATTTGTAAGTTTTATTTGCTTTTTCTATCTGGGCAGGATCGATATCGACTCCTGTAATATCCCTGCAGAATTCACCCAGGTAAAAAGTTCCGTATCCTGTCCCGCACCCGATATCAAGAAGTGATTCATTACCTGATAGAATTGATTTGACAAATTTATACTTCGCCAGAGAGACCAGCAACGTGGTGTAATCCACTTCTCTCAGGTTATCCAGATCCAAATGGGAATAATCCTTAGCCGGACACATATTTTTCTCCTGATCTTATTATGATTTTTTGATAAAATTCCTCAAGAGACTTCCCTTGATGACCTGACAAAAAAATCTCTCTCGTCTTTATTATATTCTCTTTCAATTTCATAGGATCATAAGTTTTTATCATCTCTCCAATTTGATCTATCTCAGTATCCTTAACAGAAAAACCTATTTGATTTGTCTCAACAAAATCTTTTATGAGGGTATAATGATGACTGACTATGACTGGAATTCCTGCCTCCAGATAACCAAAAAATTTTGCGCCCATCGCTACTTTTGCTTTTTCATCGGTTAAACGTTCGCCCTGGATATTTTTTACAATGTCAATACCCCAATCATACTTTGCAATTTCCTTACTCAGTTCATTATATAGAATATGTTTATGAAAATGAAAATAATGCACTTTTTTTTCCAGTTCTATATAGTCTGTGGCTTTTCTATACTCCAGCGGATTTGAAGGATATATGTCCAGATGGATTTTTTGTTTTGCCAATTCTTTTATTAATGGAATAAAATTTTTATATTCATATTTTGGATCTGTTGAAACGCTGCCAATATAGACTAAATGTATCTCACCATCTTCTTCAGATAATTTTTTGGTATTTATATCTGCAAAAAGTTCCTCTTCACAACAGCCCCACCACTGAAGATCCGGGGACTCGATTTTATATCCATGCTGCCTGTAATAATCTAATTCAGATTGTGGTCCTTTATGACAAATCCCTTCAGCATGCTCGAAACAATATTTTTCATCTTCCCGTGTTCTCCTGTCCAGATTCTCTATTCCGGCAGTTATCCCAGTGAAGTCCTGCCCATCAAAGACCGAAGGCTTATTTGAATTCTCAATAACGATTCTCGGAATATTATTGGGTTCTGCATGTGCATGAAATATATCAACTTCAATGTTATTTACTATACTTTTCAATTTTTTTTCGCCATAATTTATTACTTTATTGAAAGCAAAGTTACAGCTTCTTGAAAGAAAGTTATTGTCTTTATTTTTTATGAATCCATAAAAAATGATCTCATCGAATATGGTTTCCAATAAGTCATAATTACATTTTTCGCATATCAGCAATAGTTTATATTTTTTTGTCGCTCTTAGGGCCTTTGCCTGCATGTATATTCGGATGCTTGGATCCTGCTGGACAAAACAAATGTTTCTCATTAATTTCAACACTCAAAATTTTATGCTATAATCTTAAGATCATTTCTATGTCCTTATTTTAGCGTATCTTCAAACAATAATATCATTCCTCAACCAGTATTAGATTCATTTCATAATAGAATTCCACGTGTTTTTCAGTCTGGCAAACAATTTTTTTTCTTTAATCTAAGTCTCTACTTCGCTACTCTTATCTATATATAAATATATGATAAGAGCGTGAACCTAATAGCGTATTGGAGCTATATAAGTGTTGTTTTGTTAATATCCTTTATTCCAGGCTTTGCAATAGCAAATCGTTTCAAAAATCTAAACACCTGCGAAAAATTAGCTATCAGTTTTGGCTTTTCTTTTTTGATACCAATCTTAATGGTTCCATTTTTTCCATTGAAGCTGGCATTTCTTGCGCGAATCCTTTTGATTGGTGTAATGATCGTTTCAATGTGGTACCTCGTTAAAAAGAGGGCAACATTAAAAATTGAGATTGATGCAAAGTTCCTCATCCTTGTTCTGGTTATCAGCATTGTTTCAAACCTCTTCTTCCAGACCCTCTGGGAATACCCTGTCATGGGAGGGGACTGGATCCGGCATACATTACAGATACCGTATGCTTTTGAGATGGGAGACTGGTCTCAAAACAAAGAAAAAACCCCGCTTTTTAGTCTACTGATTTATTCATATCACCATCTTCTCGGTACTTCGCTTTATCAATACTGGGTTTCTCAGATTATAAGTGTGCTAATAAATAGTGTTTATATATTTCCCGCTTATCTAATAGCCAGGAGAGTTTTCGGGGTTTGGGTGGCCAAGATATCAGCACTTTTCATGCTTGTAACCCCTTTCCTGATTTTCAATACAATCTATACATGGCCCAAGAATGCAGCTATGTATGGTATTCTGATGATGATTTATTTCCTTTTCTTCAGTGATCATGATATTAGGCTTCGCTATCCATTGGCAGGGTTTTTTGCAGGTCTTGGGTTCTTGTTTCATAATTATTCTTTGTTTTATATTGGAATTGCTTTTTTACTACTGGTTTACAAAGAGAAAATGTATAAGGCGCTTCTATCTAAAGACATTATTAGCAATTTGAAGAAATTGTCTTTCTTTTTGCTCGTTTTACTCCTCTTCTTAGCACCCTATTTTGCATGGGTTTATTCATATTATGGAACTGTTTCCAATTCAAGAACCATTTATTATCCAATCGCGGTTAAAGGATACGAGTCAGCTTTCAACCAAACACCAGAAGAACTCTGGGAAACTTTTAAAGCCACTCCACTTAAAGAAATAATAATGCCTCGAATTAGTAATATTATCGCAACATTCACCCCCGCTACATTGCCTATAAATCCCTATGCGATAAACTTTCGTACTTATAATCCAATATTTTATTATACTCAAGATTATCCTGGAGGTCTTTCGACTCTGATGTACCTGCTTGTGGTAATATGGTTTATTGGATACATTCTCGGGAAAACAAGAACTGATAGGATACTGGTTGGTTTCTTGGTTTTACCATGGATAACGATCATAATTTTGTATGCATGGAGAGAATGGGGTCTCCTCACAGGAATACTGCATCCAACACTTCCGCTGTTGATCGCAATAGGTATCAATGAAATGCATAGATTGAGCGGCAAGATAGAATATATTTTACTTTACATTATATTTATTTCAGCCATAATTGAGGATGCCATATTTGGTGTGCTCATCGGAAAATTCTATTATATAGAAGGCGGGCTTCCCCAAGTAGCAAGAACCGGGCAGCAATTTATTCCTGACTTTCAAGTATCAGATTTTGTCTCTACTCATTTTCTGTTTAATGGAACTATTGATATGTTGACCAATTTTTTAATTTCGGTCGGAATAATAATATTGGTTTACATCCTCTACAGAGCACGTGAAAATATTGGACAGTTATAGTTAAGGGCAACATGGTTGAACATAAAGATTATAATAATCAAATCTAATTGAGAATGATATGACAAATAACACTGATGGTAGTTCCTTTGATGTGATCATTGTCGGCGGCCTGGGTCATGTAGGTCTGCCTCTAGGGTTGGCTTTTGCAGATAAAGGTTTGAAAGTGTGCCTTTACGACCTTGATCAGAAAAAAGCTGATGTTGTCAGGCAGGGTACAATGCCTTTTATCGAATATGGCGCTGAGCCTATCCTAAAAAAAGTTCTCAAGAAAGGAAATCTTGAGATTTCACTCGATATTAACAGTATTTCGAAAGCGCGAAATGTTATCATTGCGATAGGTACACCCGTGGATGAATATCTGAACCCAAAAACACGTATTTTCCTTGAGTTCTTTGCCAGGCTCAAAGAAAATCTTCATAAGGACCAATTGATTATTATAAGAAGCACGGTATATCCGCGCACCTGTCAGCAAGTTCTAAACTTACTGGGTGGCGATGGCTGGAATATAGCCTATTGTCCTGAACGTATTGTTCAGGGTTATGCAATCAAGGAATTAAAAGAACTGCCACAGATCATTGCCGGCTTAAGTGAGAAAGCAATTGAAGATGCCGCTGAATTGTTCAGTGTCCTTTCCCCGAAAATAATCCGGACTTCAATCGAAGAAGCGGAACTAGTCAAGCTTTTCTCGAATGCATGGAGGTATATTCAATTTGCAGTGACAAACCAGTTCTACATGATCGCACATAATTTCGGGGTGGATTATAACAGAGTACGCCAAGCCATGATGGAAGGATACGGAAGGGCAGCGACTCTGCCGACAGCAGGATTTGCCGCAGGCCCATGCCTTCTTAAAGATACAATGCAATTGTCGGCTTTTAACACCAATAATTTTCTTTTGGGTCATGCCGCGATGATGATAAACGAAGGTTTACCTAATTTTATTGTGGAAGACTTGAGTAGGAGATACGATTTAAGCAAAACAGCTGTTGGCATTCTTGGTATGGCTTATAAAAATGATATAGATGATATCAGGGATTCGCTTTCATACAAATTGGGTAAAATCTTGCGGTTTTACGGCGCTAGGGTTTACTATTCCGATGAATATGCAAAAGACCCGACTTTCGTTTCAAAAGAAGAGGCAATAAATTTAAGTAAGGTTTTGATTATAGGGGTACCCCACTCGGCATATAAACAACTTAAATTCCCACCAAATAAGGAAATTATAGATCTGTGGGGTATTCTTAAAAAAGAGGATAAATGAATTCAGAACATGATTTTAATGAGGCTGTAAAAGAATATTGGGAAGATCACAATACTGTGTCAATTATCGATAAAAATTTACATAAAATAGAAGTTGATACAGTATGCAGATACTTGCGTTCTACTGACTTTCTGGCTGATATTGGATGTGGTGATGGAGATGCGACCATTGAATATGCCAAAAAAGTGAATAAATGTATAGGTTTTGAGCGTTCGGATTATTTGAGGCAGAAAGCTATGGAGAATGTAAAAAAATCAGGAATCAAGAATATATCTATTGAAAGAGCTGATGTTCTTGAAATGTCAAACCTGCCAAAAAAGTTTGATGTTATTGTTACACAGCGTGCATTAATTAATCTGGCTTCATGGGAGGAGCAAAAAAAAGCCATTCTTAATATTTATGAGACTTTAAAAGTTGGGGGATTGTATATAATGATTGAAAATACAAATGATGCTTTTCTTGCTCTCAATGAAATGCGCGTTGAGGTCGGGCTTGACCCAATCCCACAGCACTGGCATAACCGATTCTTCGATTATGAATTGCTAATGGCGTTTCTTGAGGGAAGGTTCCAGCTTTTAAAAGTTCATGATTTTGGACTTTACTACTTTCTTACACGTGTCTATGTACAGATGTTTGCATCTTTCTCAGGTTACGGCAAGAATGCAATTAAGAATCCTATATTTGAGAGCTCCGATAAAGCTGCAAGTATTATTTATGAGAAGTTCCATGATCGTGTCCGCATAGATGGATGCCGCGTATTGGGTCCGATTCAGGCATTTGTACTTAGAAGAGAGCCTTAAACAAAGAAATGATTTGAACATAGTATGAATTATAAAATCCCTTGGTGGCAGCCTCAACTTGGAGGAGAGGAACAGAAATTTCTCAAAAAAGTTTTCGATAGTAATTTTCCCAACGAAGGGGGATTGACAACATTATTTGAACAAAAATTATGCGAGTTGCTGCGGTGTAAACATGCGGTTGCCGTTACAAGTGGGACGGCTGCAATTTTTCTTACTTTGAAGTCTGTCGGCATCAAGCATGGTGATGAAGTAATCGTCCCTGATATAACATTCATCGCAACCGCCAATGCCGTACAGATGTGCGGCGCCAAACCGGTCCTGGTGGATGTTGATCCCAGGAATATGAATATGTCCCCAGAAGCTTTCGAAGGTGCGATAACCGAGAAAACTAAAGCTGTTGTTCCGGTCCATGTCAGCGGTCGAGCAGCAAATATGGGAGCAATAATGGGGATCGCAAAGAGCAATGATATTGAGGTTGTGGAAGATGCTGCTGAGGCATTAATGTCCAGGCACAAAGGAAAATACCTGGGCACCTTTGGAAAAGCGGGCTGCTTTTCGTTTTCACCCAATAAGACCATAACCACAGGGCAGGGCGGCGTAATTGTCACTGATGACGATGATCTTCATATTCGTTTACGCGAGTTAAAAGACCACGGAAGGCCCACAAGGGGGACTGGCGGTGATGACCTCCACAATGTGATTGGTTATAACTTCAAATTCACAGATCTCCAGGCGGCTGTAGGTCTTGGCCAGCTTACCTATCTGGAATCAAGGATAGAACGAATGAAAAGAACATATCGTCTTTATGTTGAAGAATTAAAAGACCTAGACGGGATATCATTGTTTAACTTTAACATCGATACAGGTGAATCGCCCCAGTGGACCGATGCCCTGCTGGAGCACAGGAACGAATTGGACAAGTATCTTGCCGCCAATGGTATAGGATGCCGCAGATACTGGTTCCCGATACATACCCAAAAACCCTACTGGCTGCCGGATGATAGTTTTCCAAACAGTACTATACTGTCACCAAAAGCTATTTGGCTACCTTCCGCATTTACGCTTTCTGATAAAGACATTGAAACCGTCTGCAACCATATACGGAATTTCTTAAGCAAAGATAATCTATAATTAAAATTTTAATCAAAATGACAGAAGATACAACAAAAGCAAAATTATCTATTTTGATGCCAGTCCGCAATGAAGGGGTAAATATAGGTATCATGCTAAAAATCCTGCGCGCTGTGGTCGAGATCCCGCATGAGATTTTAATCGTTTATGACTCTCCTGAAGACGACAGCATTCCTGTTGTCAGGAAGCTTCAACCCAATTATCCGGAGGTCCGCCTTGTATTTAACGATCTTGGCAGGGGGGTGGTTAATGCTATCAAAGCCGGAATAAAGGCTTCGAACGGGGAATTTATCCTCATTTTTGCAGTCGATGAAGTCGGGCCTGTTATCGCAATAGATGATATGATCGCTCTTATGGATGAAGGATGCGATCTGGTAAGTTGCACGAGGTACGCACATGGTGGAAGGAGGCTAGGAGGCACTTTTATTGGAAGTTTCCTGTCAAGCCTCGGAAATAGAGTTTTCAATATCCTTTCAGGTTCGGTTTTCACAGATTCCACAACAGGCATCAAGATGTTTCGGAAATCCATATTTGATAGAATAACTTTAGAGTCAAGACCGGTTGGCTGGGCTGTAGTCTTTGAGCTTGCAGTCAAGGCGCAGATCGAAGGATTCAAACTTGGGGAAGTCCCGATTATTTCCATCGATCGCCTTTATGGGGGAAAATCGACTTTTTCATTAGGACCATGGTTTAAAGAATATCTTAGATGGTTCTTGTGGGGTACAAAACATCTGCACAACTCAAAGAAAAGACAGAAACCAGTAATACGAATACCATCAAACTTTGTTGAGGGAAGACCAGAATGAAAGGCAAAAAATATCTTGTGACAGGCGGCACAGGTTTCATAGGTAGTTCGCTTGTCAGGCGTCTTGTAAAAGAAGGCTACAATGTCAGCATAATTGACAACGATTCTCGTGGTGCCTCGGAAAGGCTCAAAGATGTTGCTCATCAGATCGAAATGTTCCGAGCAGACATAAGAGACGCCGATGCTGTGCAGAAGGCATGCAAAGGCATGGATAGCGTCATTCATCTGGCTTATGTGAACGGCACGGAATTTTTCTACAAAAAACCGGAACTTGTCCTTGACGTCGGCGTAAAGGGGATCATTAATGTTATAGACGGTTGCATCGGGCAAGGAGTTAAGGAATTGATACTTGCATCAAGCTCAGAGGTATATCAGACGCCTCCAAGGATTCCGACAGATGAGGCAGTCCCTCTTTCAATCCCGGATCCCCTTAATCCGCGCTATTCATACGGCGGAGGGAAGATCATAAGCGAACTCATGGCAATTAATTATGGAAGAAAGTATTTTGACCGGGTTGTAATATTCCGCCCGCATAATGTGTATGGTCCGGATATGGGGTGGGAGCATGTCATACCGCAGTTCGTCATGCGAATGAAACAACTTTGCAGGGACTACAATGAAAAATTTATAAAATTCCCGATACAGGGAACGGGAAAAGAAACTCGGGCTTTTGTTTTTATCGATGATTTCATTGATGGACTGATGCTTGTATTAGAAAAAGGTGAACACCTTGGAATATACCATATAGGCACGATGGAGGAGATTTCCGTAGAAAAAGTTGCCATTGAAACAGGTAAATATTTTGGAAAGGAAGTTATTATTATTCCAGGGGAGTTGGCAAAGGGCGGCACATTGAGAAGATGTCCAGACATAACAAAGCTGAAAAACCTGGGATACATACCAAAAATTCCGTTAAAGGAGGGTCTAAAGATCACCGCAAAATGGTATGATGAAAATATCCATAAAAAACCAGATATATGAAAGTAGGCGATAAGTTATGAAAAATAATCCTGTTCAAAAAATATCAAGTACAGTCGTTGAAAAATGCCAGATTTGTGAGCATACAGGTCTTGAAACTGTCCTGTTTTTAGGATATTTGCCTCCTGTCAATGCCATGAACAATATCGGTGAGAGACCACATGAGCAGCCCAGCTATCCCGCCCAGCTTTTGTACTGCTCTATGTGCCATCTTGTGCAGCTTGGCCTGATAGTTGACCCGAAAATACTGTTTCCTTCTTCATACCCTTATACCAGTAGCACGACAAAAATACTGAGGGATAACTTTGCAGAATTATATAAAGAATGTAAGACGATTGTGGATTTAGACAGGGAAGATTTGGTTATTGATATCGGCTCAAATGATGGCAATTTGCTCAGCAATTTTAAAGACAATCATAAAGTTTTAGGGATAACCCCGGAGGAAATGGGAAAGATCGCAATAGAGCGCGGAATTCCTACGATCATAAATTACTTTACGAGTGAGGTCGCCGACAAAGTAAAATCCGAATATGGACAAGCAAAAATCATCACCGCAACTAATGTGTTTGCGCATATCGCCAACGTCGGCAGCGTTGTAGAGTCCATCCTTGAATTGCTCAAGGAAGACGGGGTCTTTATCTCTGAGTCCCATTATTTGCTGCCGCTTATTGAAACGCTTCAGTATGATACGATTTACCACGAACATTTGAGATATTATTCCCTGCACAGCCTCAAATATTTACTTGAAATGAACGGGCTTGAAATCATCCATGCAAAGCAAATCCCAACGCATGGAGGCTCGATAAGAGTATACGCTGCAAGGAAAGGAGCGTATACAGTAAAAAAAACCGTCGGCGCTCTTCTTGAGAAAGAGAAAAAGACGGTTCTTGACAAGAAAAACCTTCTGGAATTCAAAAAAAGAGTTGTTGTTTCCAAGCTTGAACTTCATTCATTGCTCCTTGGCATAAAGAAACAAGGGAAACATATTTATGGTGTCGGGGCACCTTCCCGCGCAAGTACACTAATAAACTATGTGGGTATTGATGATGGCATAATGGATTACGTCGTGGAGATCAAAGGCTCCCATAAAATTGGTAAATACATCCCTGGCACGCTGATACCGGTTGTGGAAGAGTCCAAGCTCTTTGAAGACCAGCCTGAATACGCTTTATTGCTTTCATGGCATATCGCGGACGAACTTGCTCCCAAGCTCAGGGAGAAAGGATTTAGGGGAGAATTTATTGTTCCACTTCCGAAACCATACATACTAAAACTATAATATATATCTTACCTTTGAGAGGGACGCGATGAAAAAAGGTTTGTCAATCAAGATGCTGAGATATAATTCCAAGGGTCTTAGGAAAACCGACTTTAAGAGATGGAAAATACACAGTTGATGGTTTATTTTAAGTTCATCCATTATGCTTTTATATTCCAGTCGATGATCCGTAGTAATAGCATGAACTGGTTTCCCATTTATTGCTTTTTCAATAAACGATTTGACAGTATCATATTCAAGATCATTGACGATCGACTCTTCTACCGGTTTATCTAGTATTGAATCAATCAATAGAACCGCCTTCCATCGATCCATAAGTACTGTTCATAATAGCAATAATATCCAGATAATTTCGTGGACATCACTTCTGATTTTGGATATATCTCATCAATCCAATTGTATATTATTTAAATATATATTAGCTGTAATTTCCAAATAACTCACCGCAGAGAACGCAAAGAAGGCAAAGGTTATGACAATCGTTATTTTCGTCCTTTGCGCCCTTTGCAGTGTTTGAATATGTATATGGGATCCCAAAACACTTCGGTTGAGCTATTAAACTCTCATGAAACATTATTTTATTGGATATTACGTAATACATGCAGAGTTACGGATTAAATTAAAAATTGTTCAGCTGGGAATTCTTTCCTCCTCAACTGGGAAATGACCGCCATTGTCACTATCTTACCCTGACGATTTTCAATCCATATGACGTCCCTAAATTATAAAGGATATCAAGATTCGCTATAGCAGATTCGTATCTTGACTCATACAAAACATCGTAATTAATCGAAGCCTTCCCTGTATTCTTTTCAAAGTCGGATACCAGAAGAACCGTCTTTGCAGGATCAAAATTATTCAATACCCCTGTCAGATACGGGACAGACAAGTCGTCCCCTGTGCTGTATATCTGCCTCTTTCCATCAACTCTCAAATCAGCATACCAAGCTATCTGAGGGCTATACTTCATTTGAACCAATACAAGATAATCACCATCTGGATGTTTGTCCATATAAACCTTCAAAAATTCCCCGGCATCCTTTGTGGCGGTATAGCCAAGATCCCCACTATAAACAAAAAGGGCATAGGTGATCGGTACTGCCAGAATAATTACGACTGCAAGCGGTATCAACGCGAATTTCTTATCCAGCTTATGGGAAAATCCAGCAATACCGGCAGCCGCCATTATTGCCAATGGCGCCATCAGCGGCAGTGAGTAGTATTCATGGCTTGGCGGCGTTCTTATCAGCACAAAAGCCCCGTATATCAAAAGCCAGATAGCAAGTATGTTCTTTACATCTCTCTCTTTGAACATCTGGTATGTTGCAGCTATTATTATTGGCGTTATTCCAGCTGCAGTAAATAGAACTACCCTCCCAAGGTCTGAGAATGGCTCGCTTCTATATACGAGCTCCCCGTATATAAAATGTGAAACGAAAGCAGTATTCCCATTTATGAAATAATAAGAAAGCCAAACCAAAAGTGGTACCATTCCCACAAGAAAGCATACGAACGCATTGATTACCTGTTTTTTCTTAATCCCCTGGAAATAGCTCCATATAAGAACAATCGGCAATGCGGCAAGCGCGGGTTGTTTGGTAAAGACAGCAAGACCAAGCATGATCCCGAAAGGCAACATGCTTTCATCTTTTTTATAAGCACGTACATACAACGCAATGGCAAGCGTCATAAGCGCAGTCATCAAAGGGTCAGTCTCCACTCTTCCGAACCAGAGTATATTCCAGGGAATGAAAATAAATATGATTGCTGCGATACTTGCCGTTCTTTCGTTATGTAATTCCCTGGCAAGTATATACACGCCCAAAACCGCGATAAGTTCCGAGAGTATGGATACGAGACGTGCACTGATATCAGAGATGCCAAATATCTTGAAGGATGTATATACGGCATAGGAAAACAATGGAGGGGCAGAGGAGAAAGGTTCTCCTCCGGGATAGGCTATCTGCTCCCATAACGAGCCTGAAAAATAATTCTTCGCTATGAGGGAATAATAGCCTTCATTCCAGCCGTGATAATATCCGTATGATGAAAAAGTGGCGATGCAGGTGCGCACCACAATATATGTGGCTATTAATGCGATTAACCATCTTTTTTTCATGTTGCATCATCAGATTCATGCGAAATCTGTCTCATGTCTGCAAAATACTCCCTGGATGCAAAACCAAGATGTATCGTTGATATCATTCCGAAAATAAGCGTCACTGAAGCACGGATGAAATGATCAACTAACGCCAGGGAAATCCCGGTGGACAGAGGTATTCCGAAAAGCACTAAAACCCCTGCCATAGTGCCCTCATAGACCCCAATTCCTCCGGGGGTTATTGGGATGGTCTGGCCAAGAAATGAGGTTATCCCTGCAATCATAGCCAGTGAAAAAGGAATTTCATATCCAATAGCTAGGGATGCTATATATACTCCGGATATTTCAAATAGCCAAACAGGTATTGAAATTGCTATCGATAAAACCAGTGCACTGGGATTGGAATAAATTTTGTAAAGCCCCTCCTTCATGGTATTCATGAAACCTGAAATAGCCGGAAATCTCTTTCCAAGTTTCCTTGATATGAATGAGTCATACCTGTAAACAATAATTAGCATTAGTACAAGCAGAATAGATACTGCCAGTGCAATTGTGGCTACAAAAAACATTGTGTCGCTCTTTGATACTAACATTGCGCCAGCGCTCAGAAGAAGTGAGAGTGTGAGCATATCCATCGCCCTTTCAATAACTATCGTGGCAAGACTTGCCCCCATAGGAATTTTTTCAGTTGGTTTAAGGGCTGCACACCTTGCGATATCGCCGGCTCTTGCAGGAATTAAATAGTTTATAAAAAAGCCGAACATCAAGCTTTTGAAGAGAATATCCCTGGGCACGACATATCCTGATGTCCTGAGAAGCACACTCCACCTCCATGTCCGCATGAAAAATGCCATTGATACAGCAAAGAATCCAAGAGAAACATAATATAAAGATGCATTTTTTATGGTGTCATAGACCTGAGTGTATCCGGAATACGAAAATATCCCGATCAGTACCAAAACTCCGAATACCAGTGCAGCCAGAAGTTTTATTTTTGAACCTGAAACCGCCGAACCCAGAAGGTCCCTCAGGCTTATAATATTCCCTATGATGAACAATTTCACGAGGCGTTTCCCGTATTTTGTGGCATTCTCCGAAAGTTTGAGCTTTGCCACCCCCCGCTTCCTCCCATGCCAGGTGACTGGAACCTCGGCACTTGTGAATCCCATGATATGCGCTTTAAGAGGTATCTCTACAGTGAGATCAAAGCCGTTTGCTTCCAGATTATCTATTCCGATCCTATCAAGTACCTCTTTTCTGTATGCCTTGAAAGCATTGGTGATATCTTTATGCTTTATCCCAAAAAGCAGCCGGACACTGTTGTTGAAAGTGCGATTGGCGATCATTTTAGCATATGGATATCCATCGGTTCTACCTCCCTCAATGAACCTCGAGCCATAGGCGATATCGTAGCCTTCCTCGATCTTCTGGACCAGCTTTATTATATCCTCGGGGTCATCGGATAGGTCGCCCATCACAGGTATTATGATATCTCCCTTGGCATTCCTGAACCCTTCTTTTATTGCATTGCCAAACCCGGGGTTGGAAAGCATGTGCACTGGTTTGATTCTTGGATTCAGGTCTGCAAGCGTTTCTATTATTTGGGGTGTTCTATCGGTGCTATTGTCGTTTACTATTATCAGTTCATAGTCCCGTGTTTCTTCATGCCCTTCGAGAACAGGTAGTAGTTCACCAAGTAGATTGGCAAGATTTTCCTCTTCATTATGGGCCGGAACTACAATTGATATTTTCGACATCTTGTATTTATTACAATTTTTTGATTTTATTGTATTTGTGAAAAAACGCTATTGTTGAATATCTCAACCAGGATGTCTTTGAGGTTATACTTGTAGTTCCATCCTGGATAATGGGATTTGAATTTGCTCACATCGCTGATCCACCAGATATGATCTCCAATACGATTGTTTTCAATATACGAATAATTCATTTTTTTCCCGGAGATCTCTTCGCACATGCTTATAGCCTCCAGCATTGAGCAGTTGGAATGCCTGCTCCCTCCCATGTTATATACTTCGCCTCTTCTTGGTTTTTGATAAAAATGCCAGAAAGCGTTCACAAGATCGAAACTATGGATATTATCCCTGACCTGCTTGCCTTTGTAGCCATATATCGTATAATGGTTCCCTGTAACAGCACATTTCATAAGATACGCCAGGAACCCGTGGAGTTCTGTGGACGAATGTCCCGGTCCTGTGAGGCACCCGCCCCTGAAGCAAACGGTTCTCATATCGAAATACCTGCCGTACTCCTGGACAAGCACATCAGCAGCCAGTTTTGAAGCACCGAACAGGCTGTGTTTTGTATGGTCAACACTCATGGATTCGTCAATACCGTTTTCATAATAAGGATGGGATTCATCAATTTCCCACCGGGTCTCAAGTTCGACCAGTGGCAAACTATTTGGAGTGTCGCCGTATACTTTATTAGTGGAAGTGAATATGAACACGGCATCAGGGCAGTTCTGTCTTGTCATTTCGAGAAGCGTCAGGGTTCCATTCGCATTAACTGTAAAATCAGTGAACGGGTCCTTTGCTGCCCAATCATGAGAAGGCTGTGCTGCAGTGTGTATAATTAATTTTATTTCATTACTATATTTTTTAAAAATGGCTTCCATCGCTGCCCTATCCCGGATGTCCTCCCTGTAATGAATATAATTTTTTATTTCATACTCGAGCTTTTTCCTGCTCCACTCGGTGGACGCTTCTTCACCAAAGAATACCTTTCTCATATCGTTGTCAATTCCAACGACCTTAAAACCTTTTTTGCTGAAAAACCGGACAGATTCAGCACCTATCAAGCCTGCAGAACCTGTGATCAAGGCAATATCCATTTGTAAGCTCCTCCATTAATTCATGCAAGTATTGGTCTCAGTAACTCCGAGTTCTCTCCAATCCAGTTGGAGATTTCTTCTATTATTTGTTCGACCTCAATTTCAGGCTTCCAGCCTGTTTTTCCCGTTATCTTGCTATTATCGGTTATAAATATTCGTATATCTCCTGGCCTGTCTTCATTAACGTTTTTTATAGGTATTTTGTTTCCAGTATGTTTCTGGCAGAGACGTGTCAATTCAAGCAGGGATACGGTGCGTTCTAGTCCGCCTCCTACATTGTATATTTCGCCATTGTGTGCATCCATATCTGCAATCTGGATCTCTAAAAGGCGCTGCAGGTCTTTTACATGTAGAATATCCCTCACCTGTTTCCCTTTGCCTCCATATCCGATATAACTTAATGACTGCTGATAATGATGTTTAGCCACCCATAGAACTATAACCCCCTGGTCAACCTTCCCCATTTGCCAGCTTCCTGTGAGGACGCCACAACGGTTTATGACCGCTCTCAATCCATACATTTCTATGTATTCTTGAATGATCAACTCGGATGCTAACTTTGTTGCGCCGTATAATGTACGCGGGCCATTGAGAGGGAATTCTTCTGTGTAACCTTTGGAAGAGACGCCCTGTATACTTTGGTTATCCGATAGTTCGAAGCGTGTCGGCTTTTCAATGAAATTGATGCTATTTATCGTTCTAACGGGGTAAACTCTGCTTGTGGATAAAAATACAATGTCTGCCCCGCATTTCCTTGCGTATTCAAGACAATTGATGGTACCCAAAAGGTTTGTATTCAATAGATAATCCGGGGAGGAATCAAAACCTGCCAGCACAGAAGGTTCTGCTGAGCACTCGATAAGAATATCGGTATCACCCACAGGATCAAAATCTTCCCTGTTCCTTATATCGCCATGTATGAATTCCACATCGTTTTCTTTCAATCTCGGGATATTCAGTTCAGACCCTCTTCTTTTAAGATTATCAAAAGCTACTACCTGGGCATCCCTATTTTTTTTGAACTCGATTGCCAGATTCGAGCCGACGAAGCCTGCTCCGCCCGTTATTAGTATTTTCATTTACTCCATTCCAGAATATCCTTGAAGTATTTTATTGTTTCCTTTAATCCTTGCTCAAGAGAGACTTTTGGTTCCCAGCCAAGGAGTTGTCGCGCTTTTGTGATATCAGGTCTTCGTTGCTTTGGGTCGTCAACAGGCAATTCTTTAAAAATAATTTTTGAAGTACTACCTGTCATCTCTGCAATCAATCTTGCAAACTCAAGTATGGTATGCTCCTCCGGGTTACCTACATTCATTGGCAGCGTATAATCAGACATCATCAGCCTGTAGATCCCCTCGATCTCGTCGCTCACGTAGCAGAAACTTCTTGTTTGCGAACCGTTACCATAAACGGTAATCCCCTCGCCGCGCAGAGCCTGCCCGATGAAGTTGGGCACGACCCTTCCGTCGTTCGGACGCATCCTTGGCCCGTATGTGTTGAAGATACGGACTATCCTGGTATCCAGCTTATGGTAGCGATGGTAAGCCATCGTGATGGCCTCGGCAAATCTTTTTGCCTCATCGTACACGCCTCTCGGACCGATAGGGTTCACGTTGCCCCAGTACTCCTCGCTCTGGGGATTCACGAGGGGGTCGCCATATACCTCGGAGGTCGAGGCCAGCAAAAATCGTGCTCCCTGTTCCTTGGCAAGGCCAAGCATGTTATGTGCGCCAAGAGCACCAACTTTCAGGGTCTGGATAGGCAATTCCAGATAGTCTATGGGACTGGCCGGGCTGGCAAGATGGAAGAGGAACTGGACTTTTTCTTCCAGGTATAGGGGTTTTGTCACGTCATGCTTTATGAATTGGAATCTATCGGTTTTTATGTGTGCAATATTCCCTTCATTTCCCGTTAGAAGAGAATCTACACATATAACTTCAAAATTTTTTTTGAGCAGTAAATCGCACAGATGCGATCCAAGAAATCCTGCCCCACCGGTTACTAATGCTTTCATGTTACTTTCAGAATTCTATGGACGAAGAGTCTCCTATATTAAGAGAATTGTGCTTGCCGTGAACGCTGGCATCGTCTCCAACGATGGAGCGCTGAAGGTTGACTTTTGAGATGTGGGAGCGCGATCCAATCACGCTGTCCGAGATGATACTGCTTTCAATGATCGAATCGCTTGCGATCGACGCGTGCGGTCCGATAACCGAATTAATAATTGTCACATTCTCCCCTATTGCAACAGGATGGATGATCACTGAATCTTTCAATACCTCCACTTTATCCATATCCTCTTTTTCATCCAGCAATACGCGGTTTGTCTCAAGCAAGGATTCAGGATGCCCGCAATCATACCAGCTTGAGACGGGGAAGGTTTTCAGACGGTAACCTCTTTTTACCATTTCCTGTAGCGCATCCGTAAGCTGGAATTCTCCACGTGTGCGAAGATTTTTATGTATCATCTCATCGAGTATCGATAAGAGTACAGGTGTATCCTCAATGAAATATATCCCGGCTATTCCAAGATTGGATTTGGGGCGTGCGGGCTTTTCTTCCAGTCTTTTTATATAATCGCCTTCGACTTCCACGATGCCATATTTTTTTGGGTCTTTAACCTCACGAACCCCGATCGATCCGGAGCAATCGCCATTGGTCAAATGATGCCTGTGGAACTCGGAATAGCCCGCTTTGAATATCATATCCCCGAGTGCTATCATTATATCCGAATTCCCGATCTCCTCTCCAGCAACATGGATAGAATGGCCAAGGCCCAGTTGTTCTTCCTGCTCGACATATTTTATATCGAAAATTTTTGAATAATTTTTCTCCACATAAGACATTATCTGTTCTTTCTTATAGCCCACCACCATTATTATTTCATCAGGTTCAACATCTTTCAATCTGTCAAGGATATGGCCGATAATGGGTTTTCCAGCTATGTACACCATGGGCTTGGGTTTTGTGAAGGTATGCGGAAAAAGACGTTTGCCTGCACCTGCAGCGGGTATAACTACTTTCATTCTATTCGCCCTTGGTAAATCTGTCAATTATATATAGGTATTCTTTTTCAGGATTGTTGAACACGTCCATATTCATCATCAAACCTGACAATATCGTTTTCATCCACCGTGTCTCCGAGCTGTACCTCAATGATTTCCAGGGGGATCTTCCCTGGATTGGAAAGCCTGTGCTTGACACCACCTTTTATAAACGTACTCTCTCCAGGCCGCAAAAAAAACTCGCTGCTATCGACCTGTACGCTTGCCATACCTTTCACAACAACCCAGTGCTCGCTGCGGTGGTGATGGAGCTGTAGGCTCAATCTCTTCTCTGGCATGACTGTTAAGTTCTTTATTTTATGTCTTTCTGAGCTTTCAAGGATCGTGTAAGAGCCCCATGGTCTGTACACGGTCTCATGAATGGATGCCCGCGCATCATTTCTATTTTTCAATTTTGACACGACATCCTTGACCTTCTGACTGCTGCTCCTGGGGCATACAAGCAGTGCGTCAGAAGTATCCACTACAACCATATCATTGATATCGATAAGTGAAACAAGCTTGCCAGGTTTTGAGTATATGAGATTACCGGTTGAATTTAGCAGAACGTCATCGCAACCGTATACAACATTCCCGGCTGCATCTTTTTCGAGCTCTTCATACATCGCATCGAAGTTTCCGAGGTCGCTCCATTTACCCTCAATCTTCACAACTGCCACCCGATCTGATTTTTCCATGATACCATAATCAATGGAAATTGCTGTCACTTTACTGTATGCAGCATCCATATCATCAGAGACACCAAAAGCTTCCAAAACCGAAGGTTCATGTGCCTTTAGTTCAGCAAAGAACAAATCTGTATCGAAGAGGAACATTCCGCTGTTCCAGAGACACCCCTCCTTCACGTATTTCTTGGCAATATCAAGAGCAGGTTTTTCTCTGAATTCGGAGACTTTGTATCCTGGCCCGATTGGTTCTGCCGGTTTGATGTACCCATAGCCGATATGAGGGGATTTTGGCACTATCCCAAAGGTAACGAGGTAATCCAAAGCCAATTTTTGAGCGCTCGCTATTGTTTTCATCGCGCTTTTACCCATCACATGGTCAGAAGAAAAAATCCCAACGATGGATTTCCCGAATCGTTTTTCGATTACCCTCATCCCAAAACAGATCGCCGGCAATGTATTCTTCCCTTCCGGTTCTATGAGTACATTCTCCACAGGGAAATCATATCCCAGTTCATTGATTTGCCCCAATGCGAAAAACTTCTGGAATTCGTTAGTCACGACGAAAATTTCTTTGATATCAGATATCTCAAGGCATCTATCCAGCGTATCCTGGAACAATGATGTTTTGCCAAGTTTTAGAAACTGTTTCGGATATTGTTCGCGTGATAGGGGCCATAGACGTGTGCCGGATCCTCCTGCAAGAATTATAGATTTTATAGTTCCATCTCCTCGATTTTTAACGGCAGTTTTTGCTCTGATATTTAACATATATTGATTTATGTAACCAACCTACCAGCAAAGACCAACATATTCTATATTTTTTCCGGGGGTGATCATATGCCTCCCGTCTACTACAAGCTTATTTTTCATAATATGAAATTCATTATCAAGTGATCTGAACTCATCCCATTCGGTCATTATGAGGCATGCGTCTGCACCGCGCAGGGCGTCTTCCGCAGAGCGCTGGTATTCGACACTACCGAAAAGCCTCCGCATATTCTCATTTGCCATGGGATCGTAGGCAAGAACCCTTGCACCATTATCTAGCAGTTCTTTTATCACGGGTATAGACCTTGATTCCCTTATATCATCGGTATCGTTCTTGAAGGCAAGTCCAAGCACGGCGATCTTTTTTCCATTCAACCTCCCGAGTTTATTTTTCAATATCTCTACTATCCGGATAGGTTGTCCTTCGTTTACTGCAATTACAGATCTGAGCAGTACTGGTTCATATCCAATCTCTTTTGCCTTGCCTATCAGGGCCTTCACATCCTTTGGAAAACATGAACCTCCAAACCCGGCTCCCGCATTCAGGAAGTGCGGTCCTATCCTGAAATCCTTACCGATTGCAGACATGACTTCATATGTATCGATCCCCAGTTCCTTGCAGATATTCCCAACCTCGTTTGCGAAAGATATTTTGGTTGCAAGAAATGCGTTATTTGCGTATTTTATCATCTCGGCTGTGCGCGGGTTTGTCCTTGTTACCTCGCAATCAAGCCCGCTGTAAAGGGAAGCGACCATATCACCCGACCTTTTGTCAAGCGAACCCACAACTATCTTGTCCGGATGCATGAAATCATACACCGCTTTTCCTTCGCGCAAGAACTCAGGGTTCATGGCTATGCCGAAATCACCAATGCGTTTTCCCGAGTGTTTTTCTATAATTGGGAGAACCACCTTTTCTGTGGTCTCTGGGACGACTGTGCTTTTCACCACTACAACATGGAACTCCTTCTTCTTTTTCAAAGAATCCCCCAGGCTAGCGCTGGCCGCTCTTACGATGCCAAGATCGATATTGCCTGAAGAGTCAGATGGAGTTCCCACGCAAATAAAGGATAAATCTGATTTCATAACAGCAAAACCGTAATCCGATGTTGCAGTCAAGCTATTTCCGGCATGTTTTTTCAAAAGTTCGGAAAGTCCATCCTCATAGATAGGCGGGATGCCCGCATTTATATGGTCTATTTTAGATTGATCGATATCTACACATATCACTTTATGGCCGAGTTCTGCAAAACAGGCAGCACTGACGGTACCGACGTAGCCTGTGCCGATCACTGAAATTCTCATAATTATCTTTTTTTTGGATATACTTTTCAATTCAATTTGATTTCGGTTTATATAATGTTTTAACTTATATATGAAACGTTTTGTATTTGGGGTCTCTTGCATCTAATTTAAATTATTTTTTCCCAATTTTGAAATTCCACTCTTGTTCAAGAGTTTATTTATTGAAGGTTAATATAAAAATGAAATCGACATGCGTTGAAGTGATAAGGTATATATGCTATAAAAAACAATTACAGACCGGAAGATTCAGCAGGTCGAAGG
Organism: Candidatus Methanoperedens sp.; assembly: GCA_027460535.1. Lineage (NCBI taxonomy): Archaea > Methanobacteriati > Methanobacteriota > Methanomicrobia > Methanosarcinales > Candidatus Methanoperedentaceae > Candidatus Methanoperedens > Candidatus Methanoperedens sp. The sequence continues at coordinate 20,574 of JAPZAR010000008.1, read as the reverse complement.
TACTGAATTGTTTTGAACCCAGGGAATTGTATTGGAAAAGGAGACTTAGATAATTTAATACTTATTATTTAATCTTTTAATAAACGAAGGAAATTGACATGGAGACTACTACCAAAGAATACGGCGCAGAGCAGATTCAGGTACTTGAAGGGCTTGAGGCTGTGCGCAAACGCCCCAGCATGTACATAGGCAGCACAGATGCTCGAGGACTTCACCATTTAGTGTACGAAGTGGTGGATAACAGCATAGATGAAGCCCTCGCAGGCTACTGCAACAATATCGAGGTGACCATCAGACCCGACCACAGCGTCAGGGTCATCGATAATGGCAGGGGAATCCCGATCGAAACCATGCCGAAGTATAATAAATCTGCACTGGAAGTTGTCATGACCATGCTCCATGCTGGCGGAAAGTTTGACAATAACGCATACAAGGTCTCAGGAGGTCTCCATGGCGTTGGCGTATCTGTTGTTAACGCTCTCTCAGAATGGCTCGAAGTAGAAGTCAAACGGGATGGTAAGCTGTACAAACAGCGGTATGAGCAGGGAAAACCTGTTACCAAAGTAGAGGAGATAGATAAAGCCGATGGAACAGGGACAACAGTCATATTCAGACCCGATAAAGCTATTTTCGAAACTCTTCAGTTCGATATTGAAATAATAGCAGGACGACTTCGTGAGCTTGCGTTCCTCAATAAAGGGCTGAAAATCTCAATCAAAGATGATTTTTCCCAGAAAGAGCAGGTGTTCCAGTATGAAGGAGGCATCGTATCGTTTGTTGAGTTCCTGAACAAGAACAAAAACCTCCTCCACGAGAAGCCGATATATTTCCAGAAGCAAAAAGATTCCACAATAGTAGAAATCGCAATGCAATATAACGATAGCTATACCGAGAATGTCTATACTTTTGCCAATGATATAAACACGCACGAAGGAGGGACTCATCTTGCGGGATTCAAGGCTGCCCTCACCAAGGTGTCCAACGATTATGCTAAATCAAAGGGGTTCCTGAAGGGCGAGGAAAAGCTGTCAGGAGAGGACGCGAGAGAGGGATTAACGGCAATTATCAACGTCAAGCTCACAAATCCCCAGTTCGAGGGACAGACCAAGACAAAACTGGGCAACAGCGACATCAAGGGCATCGTGGAGACGCTTGTTTCAGAAGGTCTGTCGGAGTTCCTTGAAGAAAACCCAACGGCAGCAAAGAACATTCTTTCAAAAGCGCTTGAAGCGGCCGAGGCGAGGGAAGCAGCGAGGAAGGCGCGCGAGCTCACGCGGAGAAAGAACGCGCTTGAAGTCAGCTCGCTCCCTGGAAAATTAGCCGACTGCTCGGAGAAAGACCCGGCAAAGAGCGAGATATATATCGTGGAGGGTGATTCAGCCGGTGGAAGCGCAAAGCAGGGACGTGACCGCAAGTTCCAGGCGATACTTCCTTTGCGGGGCAAGATATTGAACGTGGAGAAGGCGCGCCTTACCAAGATACTCAAGAACGAGGAGATTCGCGCGCTCATCACAGCCATAGGCGCAGGCATAGGCGAGGGTGAGGAATTCGATATTAATAAAGCCCGCTATCACAGAATCATCATAATGACCGATGCCGATGTTGATGGAAGCCATATCAGGACGCTGCTGCTGACGCTGTTTTACAGGTACATGCGCCAGCTTATTGACATGGGTTTTGTATATATTGCCCAGCCTCCGCTTTTCAAGGTCAAGAAGGGAAAGTCCGAGTTTTACGTGTATAATGAGGATGAACTCAATAAGAAATTAGTCGAGATAGGAAGGGAAGGTATTGCTATGCAGCGCTACAAGGGTCTTGGTGAGATGAACCCGCAGCAGCTCTGGGATACTACAATGAACCCCGGGACAAGGACGATGCTCAAGGTCTCGCTTGAGGATGCAATAAAGGCGGATGAGATTTTTACAATACTTATGGGTGATAAGGTGGAGCCGAGGCGGGAGTTCATCGAGAGGCATGCGAAGGATGTAAGGAATTTGGATGTGTAAAGATGGTTGATTGGACATCATTTCCAATTTCTATTATTTATAGAGCATATTCTTATTTTAAGAAATATTTTGATTTAAATAAAAAAGAAAATGCTTTGGTTGCAAAAGAAGTGCAACTTAATAATTTGGAACAAGAACTAACACGGTTGAAAGAAATTCGTAACGAGAATTTAAACAAATACTCGTCAATGATCGAATTTAACTCAATGTTGGGAGTTATCAAAGCAGAAGATAATAATCCGTCTCCGTCGTTGGAATTCACTTTTGTAATTTTAAACTTCAGCATATTTGATTTTAAAACAAAAAAAATAACTATGCGTGCAATTTATGAGGATATATCTGGTCATGAATATGAGTTGGGAACACCAATTCCAGCAATAGAAGAAATGGAAGTAACTCATCAACAGCATAGTAAGAATAGTGCAAAACTTCAACCCTTGCATACAAATTTTATAACTATACTAAAATCACTAAAAAAAGAAAGCAAAAAGAATTCTATTAGAATTCGTCTTAATGATGTAAAAATAGATTTTATTGGTGACAAACAACTTTCCAAGTCGTGGGGATATAATACCTATTTTGAATTAGAAATACCAATTAAAGATATTCATGTAACTTTGTGAACAGAACCATGCAACCAATAACCGAAGAACTTATCCAGCAAATCAAAAACCGTATTGTTAACGAAGCCCATCCTGAAAAGATAATCCTTTTTGGTTCATACGCTTATGGAAACCCGACAAAAGACAGCGACCTGGATTTATTGGTAATTCTCCCGACGAAGGAACCAATGCATAAAAGGGGGGTTCGGATAAGAAAATTACTACGTGACATCAGGGTTCCGAAGGATATTCTCGTTTATACACCGCAGGAAGTTGAGAAATGGAAAAATGCTTCTGCTGCTTTTGTAACTTCAATCATTAGAAAAGGAAAGGTCATATATGGACAATAAAGATGTAGCCAAAAAATGGTTCAATAAAGCAAATAATGACCTTATAACAGTGGAATATCTGTTCACAATGCAAAGCCCTCCTACAGATATAATATGTTTTCACAGCCAGCAGGTCGCAGAAAAATATCTTAAAGGATTTCTTGCTTTTCAAGGAAAAGAAGCACCAAAAATACATGACCTTGAGGAATTGATTTCAATTTGCAAAGAAATCGATTCTAAATTTACTGACTTTTATGATATTGCGTCTGAACTATCGGGATATGCAGTCGAAGTCAGATATCCTTTAGAAGAAGATTATGAGATTACTTTTGAAGAGGCACAACTGGCTTTTAAAAATGCCAAGAAAATCAAAGAATTCGTTTTAACCAGATTAAAATCAAAATTGAGCTGATACCATGACCGACCCAGAACCTAAGAACCCCCAGCAGAAACTTGTAGTTGAAAAAATCACCCCGGTGAACATCGAGGACGAGATGAAGCGCTCCTACATTGATTACGCCATGAGCGTCATCGTGGGGCGCGCGCTTCCGGATGTCAGGGACGGCTTGAAACCCGTTCACCGCCGCATTTTGTATGCAATGAACGAGCAGGGTATGACACATGACAAACCATACAAGAAATCCGCAAGGATCGTGGGAGATGTTCTGGGTAAATACCACCCGCATGGTGATATCGCTGTTTACGATTCTCTCGTAAGGATGGTACAGGAGTTCTCGCTTCGTTATCCGCTTATCGACGGGCAGGGGAACTTCGGCAGTATCGACGGCGACAGCGCCGCAGCGATGCGATACACTGAAGTCAGACTCGGAAAAATAGCAGATGAAATACTGGGCGACATCGACAAAGAGACCGTTGATTTCGTACCCAACTACGATGATTCATTAAAAGAGCCTTCAGTTCTTCCATGTAAGCTTCCCAACCTTCTCATTAACGGTTCGACAGGTATCGCCGTCGGCATGGCGACCAACATGCCGCCTCATAATCTTGGGGAGGTTATTGACGGAATTATTATGGTCATAGATAATCCTGCTGTCGAATGGAACGAACTCATGACCGCAGTCAAAGGGCCTGATTTTCCCACAGCTGGATTCATCTACGGCCGGCAGGGGATACGAGATGCTTACCAAAATGGCCGTGGCTCGATAAAGATGCGTGCCAGGGCAATAATAGAGGAAGTAAAGAACAAGGAAACAATAATCGTCAATGAGCTCCCCTATCAGGTGAATAAGGCAAAATTGATAGAAGATATTGCAGGTCTTGTGAGGGACAAGAAAATTGCGGGGATAACCGACCTTCGTGATGAATCTGATAAAGATGGCATCCGCATCGTAATGGAAGTATCAAGACAGGCGCAGGCGAACATCATTTTGAACCAGCTGTATTCGCATACCCAGCTTGAGACCACTTTTGGCGTTATCAACCTTGCACTTGTCGATGGGAGGCCAATTGTTCTTCCGTTAAAGGAAATAATCGTCCAGTATATTTCACACAGGAAGAATGCAATAATAAGAAGAAGCCAGTTTGAGCTCAAAAAGGCACAGCAGCGTGCCCATATCCTCGAAGGTTTGATAATTGCGCTTGATAATATCGATGAAGTGATCAAGCTTATAAAAGCTTCAAATACACCTGATGAAGCGCGCGATGGTCTAATTGCAAAGTTCAAACTGAGCATTGAACAGGCAAAGGCAATCCTTGACATGAGGCTTCAGCGCCTCACCGGCTTAGAGCGCGAGAAGATAGACACTGAATACGGTGAGCTACAAAAGACAATAAAATGGCTCAAAGAACTCCTTGCAAGTGAAATAAAAATACTTGCACTTATAAAAGAAGAACTTGCAGACCTCAAGGCACGATTCGCAGATAAAAGGCGGACCGAGATCATCGAGAGCACAGGAGAACTTGTGACCGAGGACCTGATACCAAAGGAGGATGACGTCATCACAATCACGAACAGCGGTTATATCAAGCGCATCGCAGTGGATGCATATAAGCAGCAGCGCCGCGGCGGGAAGGGCGTGATGGGCATGGAGACAAAAGAAGAGGATTTCGTGAGCGACCTTTTTATAGGCAATACTCATGATTACCTCCTTTTCTTCACCGATAAAGGCAAGGTTTACTGGCTGAAAGTATATGGGATACCCGAGGCAGGAAGGCAGGCCCGGGGCACGGCCATCGTCAATCTGCTGCAACTTGAACAGGGTGAAAAGATCAACGCGTATATACCTATCAGCAAGTTTGATGAGAAACACTATCTACTGATGGTCACAAAGAAAGGTACAGCTAAGAAAACTGCTCTCACTGATTTCTCAAATCCCAGAAAGACAGGCATTATCGCCATTTCTCTTGATGACGGGGATAAGCTTGTATCGGTGAAGCTCACGGACGGCACAAAAGAAGCAGTCATCGGCACAAAGCATGGAAAAGCGATTCGCTTTAACGAGAACGATGTGCGCGACATGGGGCGCGGCGCTTATGGCGTCAGAGGTGTAAGGCTCATGGGCGAGGATGAAGTGGTGAGCATGGCAGTGGTGGAAGGAGGAGCTACTCTTCTCACGGTGACAGAGAACGGCTTCGGGAAGCGCACAGACTTTGAGGAATACCGCACCAGCAACCGCGGCGGCCAGGGTGTGATAACTATCGATGTTAACATCAGGAACGGGAGCGTGGTTGACATAAGGAGCGTCCATGAAGATGACGAGATAATGGTCACGACCTCGAACGGCATCATCATCCGCGTGCCTGTGAGCGGGATTCGCGTGCAGGGAAGGAATACGCAGGGCGTGAAGATAATGAATGTGGGGGAGAAGGACAGGGTGGTGGGGGTGGCGACGCTTGCGAAGGAGGAGAGCGGGGAGGAGAAAGCGGTGCAGGAGAAGCTGGAAGAGGAGGAGGCTGAGTGAGGTAGCTTAACATGACCACTTTCGATAATATATCAGGTCAATATAAAGAAAAATCACTGGTTCAGCAAAAAGCAGCACTGAAACTGCTTGATCTCTTAAAAGTCGGGAGTACAGATAGCGCTATTGATGTTGCCTGCGGACCGGGGCATATTACGAATTTGCTCAGTAAAGTCACAAGCGGAAAAGTAATAGGTATAGACATTTCTGATGGCATGATTAAACAGGCTAGAGCATTGTATCCGGGGATAGAATTCAGGCAAATCGCGGCTGAAGATTTGGATTACAATAACGAATTCGACATTGCCTTCTGTAATTCTGCACTGCCGTGGTTCAGGGATCCGGCCAAGGCAATAAAAGCAATTTTCAGATCATTGAAGAAATCCGGTAGATTGGGGCTTGCCTGTCCTGGAACCTATAACTGGGTGCCATGGAGTGATAGAATTATATCTGAAGTTGTGCAGAATGAAAAGATTAAACCTATCTTTTCTCACTGGAGAGACCCGTGGTTTCGCCTTCCAACCAAGAATGACTATAAGCTCTTTTTTGAAGGACAGGGTTTCTCTACTGTTTTAATTGAAGTAGAGTATGAGGAAACTTACTATTCAACAGAAGATGCATTCAACATATATCTTTCAAGCACTGCGAATGGATATACTGGAAGAGAATACTACGACATTGATATTGATGATGATTATATCACCAGTTTTAATAATGGTGTGAAGGAAGAGATTGAGAGACAGTCAAAAGATGGGAAAATAAAGGTGGATTTTATTCGTTTGTACTACATAGGCAAAAAATAATTTTCGGGAGTGCAATCAATTTGCAGAGACTCCTATAGGATAAGGTATAATATCCTTATCCCATCTTCTCCGCATATATCTTCGCCACTTCTTTCGCTTCCATCACCGGGACAGAATCAACCTTCGCGATATCCAGCCACATATCATTGGCTGCCAGCATGGCTTTGGGGTCGTCAACCTCATACAGGACAAATATGCGATTTCCCGTGAGATCGAGCCACTCGCCTGCGACCTTCAGCTCTTCAGGATATTTGAATTCACTCCATCTTTTTTCAACTTCGCGCCTATTTTCTGGTTCCCATGTCCAGATGTCCATGAACAACATATCGATGTAACCTCCACGGTATAATGTTGGTATTTATCATTAATAAGGCTTTACAGGCAAAAAATACTATTATTTCATCAACGTTTCAATCTTATCAATATCATCTTTTTTCAACCTGAACTCCTGGTTCCATCCACCAAGCCATGAATTGTCAGCATGGAAATCATTTGCATCCTGCGGCGTATCAAAAAAATAAACTGTAGCATTATAGAACTCTGCGGAGGTGTATTCCTGGTCGTTTACTATGAACCTCTGGTTATCATCCAAAACGAGTTTTGGTATTGTGGCTTCCAGATAATAATAATCTGTTCCTTTAATATTCCAGTGCCTGTACTCAGATGAATTACCCACATCGCTGACCTTCAGAGCTAACCATGCATGCTGCCTTTGATATGAAGCAACTATTTTCGGCGCTACATGGTAATTGCTCCTGATGTAATTCCACAGGTACGTGGACATCCTTGAACAGTCAAGTTCATCTTCCTGATAAAGAGCATACCATTTTTTATTATAAATAATGGTCAGGTTCTCGGCTATCCTGTCTATCAGCAAATCACTCTGATTTATTCTTGTTTGAGGTGTGCCCCCTCCAACTTCACTGTTGGATACGTCCGCAATCTGAGTTATGGTGCTGGAAGTTTCAGTTGGAGATGACATATCGGGAGTACCGGGTGTTGGATTCTTATCAAACCCGATGCAGCCTGAAACAAATATGAATAGGACTGTTATAGCAAGAAAAACCAGTTTTTTCATGTCATATTTAAAGAAAATTTCCATTACAATATAAAATATAAACATTGAATATATAAGCTTGCTTTAACTTCAATTGAATTCGTAGTAACCGTTACCTTTTTAAGTCCGATGGGTATTAGAAGGAAAGGAGACAATAGTATGTCAAATAAAAGTATATTATTCCTTATCTTAATCGTTCCAGCAATTCTTATTTCGGGATGTATTTTCAGTAAACCGACGCAGGTAACTCCACAATCTCAGGTTATTCCGCAAAAGAACTTACCTTCAGGTTTTACTTTTATGGGCATCCATGAAGCTACAGTGGACATCGGGGGATCATCGATGAATGCTACTGAAGGTGTTTATAGAAATAATAATGAAGACATTTATATTCAGGTCATAAAAAACGATCAGCCCAGCTTTCTTGTCGATCAGTACAAGCAGACATACAAAAATGCAAAGTACGATCCTTTTGAGGAAGTTTTATTCAACGGCCATAATGCCACAAAAGTTAAAGATTATGAAACAAAAAATGGGAAGCAATTAATGACTTTCACTGTAATATGGGCAAACGTTGATTCAATGATAATAGTTGGATCATCTAACGATTCCAATTCGGTGCTGAACCTGGCAGCTGCAACACTTCATTAGAGCATTCCCAGAAATGTGTGCGTTTGAGGTATGACACGCACATCCTTTAACTTTTTCCCCGCAAAATCCATCAGCTCAAGCAGCATCCTGGAAGTCTTCGCCATGCTGTTTTGATCATACCTTCCCTCGGCTTTTTGAGTCACAGGCTGAAGTATCAGGGGAATGTTATTGTCAATCGAGGCAATTCCATCGACTGCGGAAGTTAACGATTGTTCTGTAGTTTCCGGAAGAACAACTATTTTCACGAAGGTCTTTGCTGTCTCGTTAAATATTGATATTGTCTCAAGCTCGTTCTTCAACAGCTCGCTGTAATGTTGTGTTGAGTCGTGTTCAGGCAATTTGATATCGCATGAAGCAATGGCGATAATATCTTTTAATTTCCGGGCCTTTTGCGGAAAACCGGAATTTGTCTCAAGGTATAAGGGATATTCAAGATTGAGCGTCCTGATAAAATCTGAATGGATAAGAGGCTCCCCGCCTGTTAAAGATACGTGTCTGGTTGAAGGGGACCATAATTTACGTATTGCTTTCTCAAGATCATCCCTGTTCATGGGATTGCTGAACGAATGAAAATCCCTTTTTCCTGGCGTGCCCTCGATGCTGCAGGCGGCTGAAGTCGTGCGGCTCTCAGGCGTGTCGCAATATGCACAATGCAGCTGGCACATTTCGAACCTCACAAATACCTGGCGCACGCCTACATATAGTCCTTCACCCTGAATCGAATTAAATATCTCCTTTATCTGCGCATGCATTAAAATGGCCGATGCATCTTATTTAACCAGGTCAATTCCATATCTAGCTGTGGATATATTCCCCTGCGTGTTCCTTCCAAGGATCTGGGGGGACTTGACTCCAGTAACTACTATCATAGTCCGTATGACATGCTCAAGTTCCGGGTCTACCATGGCACCCCAGATCAGCCTTGCCTTGGGATCGATCCGGGTGTAAAGTTCATTCACCACGCTTTCTGCTTCAGCAATGGTCATATCAGGACCGCCAACGACATTTACGAGAGCGGCAGTAGCGCCCGAAACATCTACGTCCAGGAGTGGACTTCTAAGTGCTTTCTGGACGGATTCTATCGCTTTGTTCTCGCCTTCGGCTTCGCCAAGACCTATCATGGCCACACCGCTTTTTTGCATTATGACTCTTATGTCGGCAAAATCGAGATTGACAAGACCGGGTTTCGTGATCAATTCGGTTATTCCCTTGACGGCGCGCATGAGTACCTCATCGCATACCTTAAATGCTGCCTGCAGTGGAAGATGCGGTACCACTTCAAGTAATTTATCATTGGGAACAACGATCACTGTATCCACTACATCGCGTAGCCTCTCAAGACCAGCTTCGGCATTGTCCATACGCACAGATCCTTCTACAGAGAACGGCAATGTTACAACAGCAATTGTGAGAGCTCCGGAATCCCGAGCAACTTCAGCCACCACGGGTGCTGATCCTGTGCCCGTTCCACCGCCAAGTCCGCAGGTCACGAAAACCATATCTGCATTTCCTATCACTTTTTCTATCTGGGCTTTGGATTCCTGGGCAGCATCCTGCCCTATCTGCGGTATGCTTCCTGCGCCAAGCCCTCTCGTCCTGCTCCGGCCGATCAGGACTTTCTTCTTGACCTTAATGTTCAGTAGATGCTGGGCATCAGTATTGAGCGCATACAGATCTGCACCAAGTATTCCTTCTTCAGATATTCTCTGGATTGTGTTTGATCCCGATCCTCCGCATCCTATTACCACGATATTCGTCTTTAATTCTTGCAGGATTGCCAGGAGTTCCTCGTCTGTTTCCCCAACAGAAGGAATTTTAGATTCTCCGGCCCGTGCGATTGCCTCAGATATTATTGATTCCATGTTTCATCCCTCAGTCATAACCTAATTTAATGGTTCTTTTATTTATTTCATATACCATTTCTGGATTTATAGTTTTTCCATCTATGATCACAGATTGACCCTGAGCTAATCTCCCAAAGAGCGGGCCCATGGACATTCCCAGGGATTTTGCGCGCTCCGGGCTGAACTTCTTTTCTGTTATCTGTAATATTCCATTATTGACCCCTACATCATAATGTTTTTTCAGGATATCTATGCATTCGTTCTTTAATTTTTCTGCCACTAACCTTGCGCAGTTGCTATCCAGAGCGATTATGACATGGGCAAATCTCCCGTCTTCATATTCGATATAGGCGATATTATGGTCTGAAAGAAATTTTTTAAGTCTATCTCTATCGAGTTTCTCGGCTTCAGATAAAAGGTCGGGATTGATGCGGGCGATTTTTACCTTTGGGCATATGCAGTTCTGGCAGGATGATATTTCGCATTTTATTCCGTTTGTGATCATAGGGCGGCCATTTGGGCATACTTCTTTGACCTTCTGCCGAAGCTGCTTGCAAAATTGCCATGGGACCCCTTCCATATCCCTTATATCGCTTTCTTTTAGCACCTCAAATCCCAATCCTTCAATTATTGAAGCCAATTTTTCACGCTGCTCTGCCTTCATGGATTTCCTGTCAAAATAGGCAAAATCAGCTTTGGATTTCAAAAAAGCCTCTCGTATTATATACTCATCAAGTTCGAAAAGCGCATGCGATGGAAATATGTGCCCGAAAGTGATATCGGTTTCAAGGACAAGGGCTGTTTGTCTGGGAGCGTAGTGTGTGCCCCCGAAGCCCACAGCCACTGGAGAGTCACCATCTTTCAGCATCAGGATAGCGTTTGCGACGATTCTGCCTGCCACTTCATCAAGCCACTGGTCTTCATTACTTCCTATCTCAATATACACAGAAGGCATATCGATGTCACTCGGTCCATGATGCGTGCACTCAAGAGTGACCTCGTAATCCTCGTTCGCGACCAGGACTTTCAGTGACCGGAGTAAAGAACGCAAGGCCTGCGGAGCGGCGGCGGCAAGTTGCTTTAGCGATCCCCCGAACTTCGCTTCGTTAACGTTACCTGTGGAATGAACAGTTAGAATAGCCCGCCCATCTTTGCTCCTGTGCTTGGATGCAAATATTATGAGATTCGCAGGAAACCCGCATTCGGATAGTCTTTTATCAAGCCTGTCCTGGTGAATTAGAGGTTCATTTATCTCTACGAGCCGAAAATTCTTGAATTCAAAAACAGAAAAAGTATTAGATTTTAGCTGCTCCCATTTCTTGAGAGCCAATAGATTGGTCTTGATATTCTGGCTGGCCCTGTCCTGAGTTGAACAAATTATTGTGGTCTTTGTTTCACCGCTCAAAACACTGCCTTCTACTATCGGTCAAAAAATAAAATCAATCCATATCGGTGCCGGTTATCATCTTTTTATCGACAATTGCGTAATCCTTTGCAGCCCTGACAGCCTCAAAAGGTATCAGTACATAACTATCCTGCGTTTTGTATTTCGATGTATCCACCATGGTGCCGGGTTTCACAACAAGATATATCAGTTCCCCGGTTTGAGTATCCATTACCACGTTAGTGGCAATTCCGAATTCTGAACCGTCAGTGAGCATTACCCTCTTATTCGCTAGATTTTTTGCAAGTATCTTCGCCATAAAAATTCCCGTCTTCTTTTTATCTATATCCTATATAAGACTTCTGTTCCTGTTTCTTTCCACCCTTGAATTGTTCCTGGAGCTTTTCATAATATTCCAACATACCCTCAACCAGTGCAGGTCTCACCTTTTTCAATGAGTCCCGGAAATGCTTCATCTCAACTTTTTCAGTATCAAAATTCTCTCGGAGTGCCAGCATTACTGCTTCCCTGCACAGTGATTCTATGTCAGCCCCTACATAATTATCAGTAAGATCCGCCAATTCTTCTACTACCACATCATCTGAAAGAGGGATATTCTTAAGATGGATATTGAGTATTTCGATCCTGCCCGACCTGCTGGGCGGTCCTACAAAAACCAATCTGTCAAATCTTCCGGAGCGGATAAGTGCCGGATCGACTATCTCGGGTCTATTCGTTGCAGCTATTACCACAACGTTCTTCAGGACTTCAATGCCATCGAGTTCTGTCAGTAGCTGGTTGACCACACGTTCCGAAGACTTAGAACCCATGTCCACTCCTCTTATGGGAGCGATGGCATCCAGTTCATCGAGGAAGAGTATGCATGGTGCAACCTGGCGCGCTTTTTTGAATACCTCACGTACTGCCTTTTCCGATTCTCCCACCCATTTTGACAAGAGCTGCGGACCCCTGATGCTGATGAAATTGGCAGAACTTTCATTCGCAGCAGCCTTGGCAAGAAGAGTCTTGCCCGTGCCCGGTGGACCGTAAAGCAGAATTCCTTTTGGTGGACGGATACCCATTTTTTCAAACTTCGCAGAGTTTTTAAGAGGCCATTCTACGGCTTCTATTATCTCCTGCTTAGCCTCATCGAGGCCACCAGCATCATCCCAGACCACTCTTGGGATCTCAACCAGCACTTCCCTCATAGCTGAAGGTTCAACATCTTTTAGCGCTTCCTCGAAATCGCTTCCTGTAACCTGCATGCTGTTGAGTATCTCCCGCGGTACAGCTTCATCAAGTTTTATCTGGGGAAGATATCTCCGAAGAGCTTTCATTGCGGCCTCTCGTGCAAGAGCCGAGATGTCAGCGCCAACGAACCCATGGGTCCTGTCGGCAATTTCCTCAAGTTTAACCTCATTCGAAAGCGGCATGCCTCGTGTGTGTATCTGGAGGATCTCAAGCCTCTCCATCCTGTCTGGCACCCCTATTTCTATCTCGCGGTCAAAGCGGCCAGGGCGGCGAAGCGCGGGATCGATCGCATCTATCCGGTTCGTTGCACCTATCACAACAACCTGGCCTCTCTCTTCAAGACCATCCATCATGGTCAGAAGCTGGGCAACAACCCTGCGTTCCACTTCACCGGTCACTTCTTCCCTTTTGGGAGCGATGGAATCCAGTTCATCTATGAAAATAATGGAAGGGGCATCCTTGTTGGCCTGCTCGAACAGCTCACGTAACCTCTGCTCGCTCTCACCGTAATACTTGCTCATGATCTCAGGGCCGGCGATTGAGAAAAAATTTGCTCCGGATTCGTTGGCAACCGCCCTGGCTATCAGGGTCTTGCCTGTTCCGGGCGGGCCGTACATCAATACGCCTTTGGGTGATTCGATACCCAATTTCTCAAATACCTCAGGATGTTTCATGGGAAGCTCGATCATTTCGCGAAGACGCTGGATCTCGTCACTGAGACCACCTATATCCTCATATGTTATACCAGTCCCGGTCACATCTACTACCACAGGCTTTTCCCTGAGTTTGATCTCTGTACTTTCGGTGATCAGAATTATTCCTTCTGGCTCGGCCTCTATCGCGATCAGCGGAATGGTCTGACCTGTTACCACGCGCCCGAGGAAGGGGTGCGCCATTGTGCTCATTACCGGAATAATATCTCCTTTTGTGACCGGGCGTTTCATTATCTGCCGCTTTACCATTTCCTCTGCTTCTCCCCCGAACTGTATTGAGGTACCTTCAGGCGGCGCAAGTACTACCCTATCAGCTATCTTTACTTCCGCTTTACTAATTTTTACACGGTCGCCTATGCCCACACCTGCATTCTGCCTTATGAAACCATCAATACGAATGATATCCTGGTCCCAGTCTATACGGTCTGCACGCCATACTTTTGCTGACGTGTTCTTCTTCCCCTCCATCTTTATGACATCGCCAGGGGTAAGTTGCAGAACCATCAATGTGTGCGGGTCAAGACGGGCAATCCCTCTTCCCGAATCGTTTGGATATGCTTTTGCAACAGTGAGCTGTATTTCGTCCATTTTTTATATCCCCTCAGATATATTTGAATAATCCAATAATTATATGCCTTTATATATTCCTGTACTTAATTGTATTGCAGGGATAAAACTGTTTGCTAGAATTTTCAATAAATATTTATATCCTAAACCGCTTTCCTCTTCACCTTTTCGACTTCCTTCAATAATGTATCTATACCGCCTTTGACCAACGCTTCGAATTTATTGCCCTTCAAGCTTGCCCTGTTGAGGGTTTCTCCCAGATCTAAAGGCAGCGCGATGTCCACCCAGTTATCCCTTACCCTGTGAAGAACAGGCGGTTGCAGGAACTCATGCACTTTTTCATTCACCACCCTGGCAGTGGCGTCATCCTTGAATTTTACAGGCACATGCAGCGTCAGGGAAGTGATCTTACCCTCCTTGTCTTTTGGTGTGTAAAGCCGTATTATCTCCTCACCAAATCTTCCAAAGAACTGGTCCGTCCCTTTTCCGAATCCTATCTTCTCTATTGCAGCAACGGCATTTGCCGGGATGTCGTCCATGATACAACCGCAAAGTGCACTAGTTATTTCTTTCTCTTCCGTGCTCTCTGATATCCGGATAAAATCATCCAGTGGAAATCCCATGACTATCTCGTCATCCCTGTAACCCGAAAACATCCTTGCGCCGTTACAGAGAAGGGACATGTTGACTTTTTTCTCCATATAGGGTATTGCCGTGCATTCTCCGCACACTGCGAACTCACCTTTGAATTTCGCTTCCACAGGCTGTTTTTGGTGCAGCTGGGAAAGTATGGTCGAAACGCGCATTATTTTGCGGGGGGTGCTCACTATTATTACCACGTCGGGTTTCTTGTCCGTCTTTTCAAGCGGCGATACGCTCACGAATTTCGTGTTTGCAGGCTTTATCCGCGGATAGATTTCTCCGTACGACGGTTCAGTGAATCCGAGCGCAAGTTCAGCGCTCGTGCACGTGAGCTCCTCAACCCCAAAAATGAAACTCTCGCCATAAACCGCGCTTCGCCGTACCATTTCGCAGAATCGCATTGGCTGTGTTCCGGTTTTCTGCTCCTGAGAGCCATCACTGATGATTCTCACGGCCACTGGCGACGAAGGCAGTTCAAAAAATTTCCTGAATTTGGTTGACAGTTCAGCGTATTTCATTATAATTCTCCGTGTAGGTTAACCTTATGGTTCAATAATTGAATCCATGTATGCCCGAAGGGCATACGTGTATGCGCCCTCCCGAGGCGCGACTCGGGGTGGGACAGTTCAGAGTATTTCATTTCATTCCTCAACTCTTATTCCATTTGTTCTCGCGATGTCCTTGAATGCATCCGCGACATACTTTATCTGTTCCCATTTCAGACCATAGGTATTGATCTTGAAATTCTTGCTCATACCCGGGTGAAGCCCCACTATCTTTCGCTTTTTTAATTCATGGTACAGGAAATATCCCCGTCGTTTATCTTTTTCAGCGATCTCATGCAGGGGAAGGCTTTCAAAATTCATGAGAGTGTGCTGTTTTGGTTTGACGCCCATCTGGTGGAATCCATCGATCTTCTCAAGCTCCCCCACAAAATACTGCGCTTTCTTCACCTCTTCATCCCAGTGTTTGACCCTTTCAACAACAGCGGGGAATGATGCCATAAGTGTGGCAACCGGTGCTCCAAAAACCGGGGAGCATCCAAATAAGGCCACCTCTTTTTTTGTGAACCCCCTGCCGCTCCAGTCGCCCCTGACGGTTGATTTATTGAATACCTTGCTAGTCCATTCATACGTGGTGGCAAGTATTCCCATGGGAGCGGACGCAGCCCAGCTCTTGTGACCCGAGCCGCACAGGAAATCCACGTGGAGTTTTTTGCCGTCCACTGGCATTATGCCTGAGGAGTAAGCAGTGTTCAGAAGGAACGGGACGCCATATTCCTTGCATATCCTTCCAACTTTTTCAGCATCGGCCACATTCCCGTACCTGTAATCCACATGGGTGAGCACAGCCATCGCCGGAAGTTTTCCTGTCTTTTTTTCCACTTCCTCAAATTTACCGGCATAGCCATCGATATCTATCTCGAATTTTGGGTAGCCGTTGTGAGGTACTTCAACAACGTTCAACCTGTTCGCCTCGGCTGCAAGATATGATGTGTAATGTGCCAGGGAATCGAGAACAACAGTATCTCCAGGTTCGCATACCATATGCATTGCAGCCCATTTCGCATGCCTGCATCCTGCGGTGAACCTGACATCATCCATGTTCAGGAACTCTGCGACATCCTGTGTCAAATCGTGTACCGGCGGGTTATCTACAAGGTCCACTCTTGACTCGAAGCAGTAGTCGCACACAGAATAGCCGTCCCCGAACTCCAGGAGGGCTTTTCTCGCCTCTCCGGTCAGCACGCCGCCGCGCTGGATGGGGTGCACATTGACGTAAGTTTCGGAGATTCCCCGCATGACATTCTTGTATTTTTTCAGATCTTCCATGCTCAGCTCCTACGTGACTTAATGACTTAATTCCTCGTTGAGATTCGAAGAGGTAGTTTTTGCTGTCATTGCTTGATTTGTTTGATGATATTTTTGATTCAAGAGTTTTTAGACGGGCTTAAAATTAACGGTCGAGGTAATTACGTAGAGGAAATTTACGGTTTTATTTCAACTGCAATCTCTATGCCTGCTAATTCAATCATTACGCGATATCTTGACACGGAATTGCTGGCTTCTCTCTCAAAGGCATAGCATTGAGTTTTATTCGAATATGATAAGATGCGTATAGTAAATATTTACTTTTTTAAATTAATCTCTCTTAAGAGTTCCTCTTTTGTAACTCTTCCAACAAACACAACCTCTCCATCGATAGCAACGGTTGGAACTGACATTATATTGAGCTCGCTTGCCCTGCGCTGTCCCTCTGGATAAGAGATGTTAATTTCTTTGAATTTCATGTTTTTGGGGAGAATTTCCATTATAAGCGCCCTTAATTGATGGCAGTTATGGCAGGTGTCTGAATAATAAAGTTCAATTGTGGTCATTGCTATCAAATAGTATCTGATTACATTAATGAGTTGTTTATGCGGCAAGATTTGCATATCCCTTGTTCTTTGTTAGATTAGGATTTGCTCTGGCCCAATATTACATGGGTTTAAAATGCACGAGCGGTATAAAAAAATCATAATTTTAGAAAGGAAGGGAAGAAGCAGATGGGATATAATTCTCGAAGTGCTGGGAATAATACTGGAAGAAAATAATGTAAAAAAGACACGAATTATGCAAAAGGCATATCTGGATTGGAGAAATTTTAAGAGATATTTTGACTTCCTGTTAGAGGAGGGTTTTGTAGCAAAAACCAATCCGGATGAATACTATGAACTCACTGAAAAAGGGAAGGAACTGTTCAGGAGATTGAATGAAGTGAAAAAATTGGTTTAGGTTGGGAGTTCCAGGAATCTTAAGCCTTTGGGTTTTATTCTCAGCTTTTCATTTTCTCTAATAATGTATCCCTGTCCTTGCAGGAAATTAAGGATCTCGTTCAATGTATCTTCAGGCGCAGAGATCTCCTTTTTTATCTCCTCAATGTCGTGCCATTGAGAATTTTGGAGCAACTCCAGCACTCTGTCAATTAAAATCATAATAATAATCATATAACTTTAAGTATTCTTATTTATAACCTTTGATTTTTTGCCATGTATGAATTCCATATGCTTTCAGCACATGCATCTCCTTCCTAAAGGTATATGCGGTTTCCATCCAAACTACCTTATTCAATGCTTTAAAATATCCTGGATGAATAGGGATTTGCTCATAAGGGCATTGAGGCATCAGGCGTCGAGGGCTCCGCGTAAAGCGCTCTTTGAAAGGTAAATACTTAAAATTTGGGAGGAAAATACAATGAGATTAGGAACCAGGACAGTTGCGTTGCTGTTAGCACTAATTGTGGTTGCGGCTTTTGTAGTCCCCACAACAATGGCAAAGGCAGCAAAACCAGAAAAAAAAGAAAAAATGGAAACCAAGGGTGGAGGCTGGATCAATAGTACTGTTCCCGATAACAAATCAACCTTTGGGTTCGAAGCCAAAAACATTCCAGACAAGAAGGGCACCAAGATAGAAGGAAACCTGAAATACTATGACCATGGCGCCAATATTAAGGTCAAAGGAAATGTCACAATGCTTGTTATTGATAAATTAGCAGGGACGGCGACCTTCAGCGGAATGGCGAAAGTTACCGATGCCACCGGAGCAAAAATGATGCTACCGTATGAAGTCATCGTGACGGCAGGCAAGAAAGGTGCAGGTACTTTCATGATATTCATACCAGTGCTCAAATATAAGGGTGGTGATGTGCTGATGGGAGGACACATTAAGGTGGACCCGTAAGCTTTGAGGGAGAACTCCCTCTCTTTTTTTGGTTAGCAATATTTATCCTATCATCCTCCAATTGTGTTCTTGTGCTTTCTCACGATGAATTAATTTCTTTGATCAATAATAAGCCGCCCCTTATCGACCAAATGATAGACCCGAAGGCACAGGTGCAGCCAAACGGTGTTGAACTCTCACTGCAGCGCATAGAGGTCTATGATGGTTCTGGTGCGGTGGCATTTGATAATTCCGAGCGAAAACTCCCGCCAACCAACAAGATTGATTTTGATAACGAAGGATGGGTTCATTTGCCCAAAGGCGTTTATAAAATCGTTTTCAATGAAGTCGTAAATATTCCTAAAAACATAGCCGCGATCGCAAAACCGCGCTCAAGTCTCCTCAGGTGCGGCGTGACAGTGGAGACCGCCGTCTGGGATGCTGGCTACAGCGGGAGGAGTGAGAGCCTTCTTGTTGTTTATAATGAAAAAGGGTTCAAGATCAAGAAAAATGCCCGAGTTCTGCAGCTTCTGTTTTTCAGGCTTGATGAAGAAGTGAGGGAAGGATATTGCGGGATCTATCAGAATGAGAATGTATAGATGCGGAGGATGGGATTTGAACCCACGAACTCCTACGAGACCAGCCCCTTAGATCCGAAACTTAAGGTCTTTGTTGGCGCGTACGGCTCTGGAAAATCAACTGTTCTGGATGCAATTGCAATCATGCTTTCATGGGCACTTAGCAGAATCGGCCATTCAGGGACATCGGGTAGACAAATCATGGAAAGTGATATTACCAATGATAAGTCCACATCATCCATCAGTTATCCTGTGAAGCTGATGGCAGACAGATAGTGTGGAAATTGTCGAAAAGCCGAAAATGGCATGCAGCTTCAGAAGAAAAGAGTAATCTGCTGGAGCTGAATGACCATGTTGATATAAGCAAGCTGATGGATGATTTTTTGTGAAAAGTGGTTTCGCGAAAGAAGGATGAAGCATGAAATAGGGCGCGAGTTACCTTTCTAAACGAAAACTTATTTTAGTTAAACGAATAATTAGTATGTGCATTATAATGAATGAAATAATTCCAGACAGAGTTAATAAAATCGCACAAATAATATCCGAAGTATCGCATTTAAACGAAACCGATATGTTCATCTTGCTGACCCTGCTTGCCGACAGTACGATCACCAATGCGGAGCTTGCAAAAATATTGAAATTCAAAGACGGGAATTCTGCGGCATATCACACACGCACCATGCAGCAGCAAGGAGATATTGTTGTAAAGGAGACAATCTCAGGTTGTGTAATCCTTAAGGATGTCTTCCACTGTTTCGGTGATAAAACGATGGCGATAATAATCGGAAGAGCAACATCTGACCAGGATGCTGCGGTCTATTGCAAGAATTATCTTGTCAGCATATATCCTGATATCAAAGTAAGTCTGCTTATTAATAAATACAGAACAATAAGTGATTTTTTCATCGATAAGCCTGCAATTAAAAAATTGAAAGAAATGTTCCAGATTGGATCCGTTACGTCTGATGTATTAAAAGAATTGCAAAATTCATCAGTTTAGATATACTTCCATCTTAATCAGTAATATAATAATATTCGGAACAGTCAATACCCGCTGTGAATCATAATTCCCGCAAGGATTGCAAAGGCTGCCCTGTAATCCCAGACTCCCAGAAAAGCGCATGTTACCGCTACCACGGAAATGTCAACGATACTTCCTTTTAATTTAAGGATTGAAATGTATGGATTGTTTTTGAAAATTTCAACTCCTCGCATTTTTTTCGTTTAGTAACCATTTTTGTAATTGATACTTTTTTTAATATTAAAGATTTCTTTTTCACATTTAACTGATTAAACACGATAAAAACGATAAATTTATATACATTACATGAAAATAACTTGGCGTACAGATGAATAAATCCTGTACACAAATGGTGGTAAAGTGGCAGTTTGAAAGATAATAACTCTAACAACTGGATTTTACTGACCATGAAAAACGTAGGGTTCAACTGAACCTACTAAAGTACGGTTGAACCCCAAGGCCCGTAGGCAAAATAAGGTTAAGACTTTCAAAGTATTAAAGATTTGCCTG